>JBARPA010000320.1:0-1751 GCA_049642665.1 Candidatus Zixiibacteriota bacterium | reverse complement strand
GGGAGAGCTTTCTTCCAAATCTTTTTGCTCTGAAAATCTCCTCGCTCAATCTTTTGTAAAAATAGCGGTAATTATAAAGTCCGGTCATGCTGTCAGTGTACGAGACCCCTTCAATGATTTTGAATTGCTTAATATTCTTTAGAGTTAAAGTAGCCATATTGGTTAAAATCTCAAAATTAGCTAAATCTATTGAATCGTATCTTATCCCTGTGCTTTTCTCGCCTATAAAAACAATCCCGAAATCCCCACCGGGTAAAACCAACCTACACACCAATTGAACCCCCAATCCCGATAATAGAGTTGTTATCCATTCATTCTTTAAAGACTTATCCAAATCATACATACACAGGGGGTAACTGTATTTGTTAAACCAGGAAAAGAATTGGCTCTGTCTTTTTACGATAACACTATGAAAAGAACCAAGCTCGATACCATTGGAATATTTTGGAACTAAATCTCCAGATTTCTCCTCGGGTAAGAAAATAACTACCCATTTTGAATCCAACTGTTTCTGAACTATGTTGTTAAAAGTAAAAAATAGCCTTTCTTTATCCAGTATATTGTAAATGTTTTCCGTTGCTTTGAAAAGGGAATGGAGATCAAACAACTTTTTTTTCAAAACCTGTGTTAAATGCGTATTCTCAGTTTTGTCTTTTGTAAGGTGACTGTATAGTTGAGTCTCCGTTGTTTCGATCTCTTCTTTGAGTTCTCGATTTTTTAATCCCTGCCTTAGCTGGTCGCATACTATTATAGCTAACCTATTTTTAAAATCACTCATTTTTTCTTTGGGGGATTTTAAAAGAATAAAACCTAAGAATTCATTTTTATAACCCAGGGGAAAAATCCAATTGCACTCCATTTTTTCAAGAAAATATCGAAAACCCTTTGTGAGTTCCTGCCCGTTATTTCCATTTTGAGTTCTCCGGATAATGTGATCTATCCTGGTGGGAAAGTTTAAAGATTCAACCCTGGATACAAATATGTCAATACCTTTTAGATTTCTCCAAAGCGATTTTGGTATATTGTGACCGAGCAATATCTCAAATTCCTTTCCCTTCTTTGCCCAGATAATAAACTTTTCAGCATCCAAAAGCTCCTTAAGAAATGAAAAGATTAACGTGGTCTCCTCCTGAGATTTATTTGGATTGAAACTCACCCTACCCACCTCTGCTGCTTTCTCCATGAGTTGAATAATTCTTTTTTTCCCATCTCCTGATTTCAAAAGATAAAGACCTTTTGCTTTTTTGATCCAGACCTCATAAAGAAATCCACAGGAAAAACAAAAGAAAAGAAAAAGCAGTTTAAGATACAATTCCATCCTCATATAGACGATCAGAGCTCCAAGGACAATCATGCCCAGATAGATAATTAAATCCGGAATGGGTTTAATACTTTTTTTCCGCATAGCCTTAAAATCTTAAATCTTTTATCAGAGGTGAATTTTTCTTCTCCAAGCTTTCCACAAAAATCAGATTTGTTTTTGCTTTTTGAAATTTGACATCCTTTTCCACAGCCAACCTGAGCTGGTTTTGGGCTTCTAAAAGAAGCTTCCTCCAGAAAATCAAAAAACACAAGCCCATATGATTATGAATCTCAGGGTATCTTTTCCCCTGCCCAGATCTTTCCCTTAACTCCTCCATAACTGAGTCCAGTTGATTTTGGTCAACTTCTTTTTCATCCATAAGAAAACTCAAGGCCAGATAGCAAAAGGATACCGGCTCCACCTGCAGCTCTTTGATTCTTTGTAATAC
>JBARPA010000319.1:0-5727 GCA_049642665.1 Candidatus Zixiibacteriota bacterium | reverse complement strand
CGTTAAGGGGATGGGACCAGCTGTGGCTGAGATTGAGCTAGAGGAACGGCCTAATGAGTGCTTCGTTTTCTTTGCGGCGGATAAAACCGACCCGGGAGCATATAATTTCCCTATGTATGCCGGTTTTGCCGATCCCATGCACAATGCGGGTTTGATTCTTTCCCCCAAGATGGCAAAGGGATTTAAATTCGTGATCATGGATGTAGCATATACGGAGGCGGACCGGGTGATCGAGCTCAACGCTCCCCAGGACCTGTATGATATCGCAGCGCTTTTAAGGGACAATCAAAGGTTTGTCATCGATTCCATTCATTCCAACGACACCGGGGAACAGGCAGCCGCGGTGAGCACCACCAGATTACATAACATAGCTGGCAAATATACCGGCAAGGATGATCCGGTAGCTCTGGTCAGGGTGCAGGGTGAGTTCCCTGCCACAGGTGAAGTTTTATCTCCATACAGCGTGGGTCATTTTGTAGCAGGCTTTATGCGGGGAAGTCACACCGGTCCCTTGATGCCGGTTACGATCAACTCCCCCATCTCCTTTTTCGACGGGCCACCGATTGTCTCGGCTCATGCCTTCTCAGTGAAGGAGGGTAAATTCACCGAGCCGGCGGATGCCTTTGCCCACCCTTTCTGGGATTATATCCGAGATCAGGTTGCCCGGAAGGCAGTGGATATCAGACGGCAGGGATTTTCCGGCTGCGCTATGCTGCCCTATGCTGAATTGGAATACGGGGGTATAGTGGAGAAGATGAAGAAGCTGGATAAAAAATTCATCATAAAAAAATAGCATACACCGGACCTTCAAATTTCTTATAAATAACTCTTGACAAATTTTATTTGTCACGTTTATATTTCTGTCCAGAATTGAAAAAGAAGATTAGTTTAATCTTTAAATAAAGGAGGTGATCCTCAATTAATTTTAACCAATCTGAAAGTAAGAAACCTTAAAAACGGAGTAAAAGATGAAAAGGAGATTCGTTTTATTAGCGGCTATACTGATGCTTCTTTTCCTTGTTAATTCTGGCTGGACCGAAGTAAAATTCAGTGTGGGAGGATTCGGAGGAGTTAATTTCCCCATTGTTCAGGAGGACTCGGAAATAGCCGGGATAGCCGGAGGTAAACTCAGAGTTACTTTCCAGCCTTTTTTAGCTGTGGAGCCTAACTTTACCTATATCCGACAGGGCGGGCTAACACTGGATGTCGGCGGTGTGGATATGGATAGAGACGGTGGTGATCTTTACTCTCTGGGAGCGGACATGGTCCTGGGTTCTTTCGATTCTGTGGAGGAATTCTACTGGTATTTCATTTTCGGACTTTACAGTAATGCCATGCGGCGGGATGGTAGAGATGATTTGGACAAATTCGGATTTAATTTAGGATTCGGGCTGGAGATTCTGCCCACTGATGTGCTGGGCGTTGATTTCAGAACAAAGGTTCAAATAATAACCATAGACGGCGGTTCCAGAAAAAACATTATGATTACCGGTGGCCTCAACTACTATTTCGGTGGATTTGGATTTTAATAAGGAAAGGAGCTCAAAAATGAAAATAGATAAAAGATATATTTTAATTGTCATACCCTTTCTTGCATTATTGGGTATCTGGATACAGGGATGTCTTCTCTCCGGTACCTACGTTATCACCTACGAGGTGGAGGAGGAAATAATCTCAACTGAGAAGATCTTAAATTCGGCCTCGGTTGATCTGAGCGAGAATGATACCTGGGCAGACCACAATGAAGACATAAAATATGTGGATGAGGTTGCATTCACTTTCAAAGTAGAAAATCTTATCTCCACAGATTCTACCACCGGTCAATTGTATATCACTGATATTGACACTTTCACCAATGTAGACGACATCAGGGATAACGCCACCTTGATAGTGGATGGTATTGAGCTTGGTCCAGGAGAGATGAAACATATTCTATGGAATGAGTGTTTTCAGTATATACTGAACTTAGATGTTGTGAAGGCGCAAGTGGAATCCGGGACTTTTCATCTTTACGGAATCTGTAAAGAAACACCCTTCCATGTGTATTTTTATGATATTGTGGCTGTGATTACGGTAACTGCTGGTATTTAGCAGAGGATTGTTCTGGCGGACAAATAGAGTTTGGCAAATTAGCGATTTCTGATATTGTGCTATATAGAAAGCGGGTGTAATTCAGCGGTAGAATGCAAGCTTCCCAAGCTTGACGTCGAGGGTTCAACTCCCTTCACCCGCTTTTGAATCTCTAACCCTGATATTATATTTATCCAATCAGGGTATTTTTTATTATATTTAAATTATGAAGATTGAGAGAGTAGAAAAAGATAGCCTGGCCCAAAAACATCATCTTTGTTCCGGGGATGATATAATTAAGATCAACAATAGGCTACTTCGGGATATCATCGATTACAGATACTACTCGTCCGAGGAACAAATTGAACTCTTGGTTAAGGACAAAAAGAATAGAACAAAAAGGATAAGAATAAAAAAAGGATCGGATCAGGATTTGGGCGTTGTTCTAAAAGAGAATAGATACCGCAGATGCCCCAACAGATGTATGTTCTGCTTTGTGGATCAGCTTCCCAGGGGATTGAGAAAATCTTTATATTTTAAAGATGAAGATTACCGGCTCTCCTTTTTACACGGCAACTTTATAACCTTGACCAATCTCTCAGATGATGATATTCAACGGATTGTCAAGCAGAGAATCAGCCCGCTCTATGTTTCGGTTCACACCACCGATGAGGGTCTGAGGAAAAAAATGCTGGGAAACCCAAAAGTCCCAGAGATCCTGCCTTTGATTCGAAAACTTTCAAAACATAGAATCGAACTTCATACTCAGATTGTTCTCTGCCCGGGAGTAAACAATGGTTTTAATCTAAAAATAACAGTTTTTGATCTGGCGAACTTTTATCCACATATCAGATCTTTGGCTATAGTTCCGGTGGGATTGACCAGGTTCAGAGAGAGCCTGCCCCGAATCAAAAATGTATCGAAGTCATATTCCAAAGAGATCATAAAACAGGTGAGAGGATGGCAAAAACAATTCAAAACTAAATTCGGAGAAAACTTCGTTTATCTTGCAGATGAGTTTTTCCTTAAAGCTGAGCTTGACATCCCGGGGGCAGGATATTATGATGATTTCCATCAGATCGAAAATGGCGTGGGCCTGGTTAGAAAATTTCTGGATGATTTCAAAAAAGCGTCAAATCGATTACCAGGAGAACTAAAAAAGAAAACACGAATAACCCTGGTTACCGGCAAGCTCTCATTTAAGTTTATAAGAAAAATTGTAAATGAAAAAATGAAAAATATTAAAAATTTAAATATAAAAACCGTTAAAGTGAGAAACGAATTCTTTGGAAATATGGTCACAGTATCTGGTCTTTTGTCAGGCCAGGACATTGTCAAAGCATTAAAAAAAGAAAAAAAGCCGAGGGAGATAATCCTTTTGCCACCCAATTGCGTTAACATGGATGGCAAATTCCTGGATAATCTGACACCTCATGATCTTCAGAAAAAGCTTAAAAGAAAAGTGATCCTGGGCTCTTATAATTTCGTCGAAACGTTTTTGGATTTACTGAAAACAAGCAAATCGATTTAATTGAAAAAATGTCCCTGCCAATTGTAGCCATAATCGGAAGACCCAACGTGGGGAAATCAACCCTCTTTAACAGGATTTTGAAAAAGAGGTTAGCGGTGGTGGATGGCGAACCAGGTGTGACCCGGGACAGAAACTATGCTCCGGCTGATTGGGCAGGCAAATCATTTTATCTGGTGGATACCGGTGGTTTTATACCCGGATCTAAAAATGATATCGAGAAGATGGTGAAAGCCCAGGTGGAGATAGCCATATCAGAGGCGGATGTGATATTGTTTATGGTGGACAATAAGGTGGGGGCCCAGGAGATTGACTTAGAAATTGCCAGAAAATTGAAAAAGATAGAAAAGAAAGTGATTCTGGTGGCAAGCAAGGTGGACAATGAAAAAGAGGAAACAGATGTTCATCTTTTGAACAGGCTGGGTTTGGGAACACCTGTAGCCGTTTCAGCAGAAACGGGTCGCAATATAGGAGATCTTCTGGATCAGATAACAGAGGCTTTGCCTGAAAGGGTGGAGGAGGAAGTCGAAGAGGAAAGCATCAGGGTAGCAGTTATTGGCCGGCCCAATGTAGGGAAATCATCTTTTGTGAATGCACTTCTGGGTCAGGATAAGCTAATAGTTGCGGAGGCCCCGGGAACAACCAGAGATGCTATTGACACCAAATTCAAGTTGAATGATATAAATTTCACTTTGATCGATACCGCAGGCTTGAGGAAAAAATCCAAAGTGAAAAACGATTTAGAGTATTATACCTCGCTCAGAACCTTAAGGAGTATACAGCGCTGTGACGTGGCTTTGATATTGGTCGAGGCGCCCCAGGGACTTTTAAATCAGGACATGAAGATTTTCCAGGAAACAGAGGAGATGTGGAAGGGGATGGTGGTAGGGATAAACAAATGGGATTTGGTGGAAAAAGACAGCAAAACCTTGGATCATTACACCCGGAGGATGAAGAAAACCGCACCTTATTTAGATTATCTGCCCTTTATTTTCATCTCAGCTAAAACTAAACAGAGGATTGCCAATGCTATGGATTTGGTAGTTAAAGTTTACAATGAAATGAAAAAAAGGATTGAGACCTCAAAATTAAATGATATTTTAAGAAAGGAAATTGATAGAAAACCACCCGCTGCGGCTATGGGGAAATACATAAAAATCTACTACTGTACCCAGACAGATACAAAGCCGCCCACATTTGTGTTCTTCTGTAATCATCCCAAACTTTTGCAAAAGACATATCTGAGATATCTTGAAAATAGAATAAGAGAACATTTCGGATTTACCGGAGTTCCCTTAAGAATAAAGGTAAGGCAAAGGGAATAAAGAAATGTAGCGGAAATCTTTAGATTGCCACAAAACGTAGGGGAGACCCTTGTGGGCTCCCGGAAAATGTAGAGGGAATCTTCAGATTTCCATAAAGCTTAGGGGAGTCCCTTGTGGGCTCCCGTAAATGTAGCGGAAATCTTTAGATTTCCAGGGGTGGAGGACTAAAGTCCTCATCTACATTTTAAAAACAAAAGATGGAAGGCTGAAGTCTTCCACTACATTCTTAAATAAAAGATGGAAGGTTGAAGCCTTCTTCTACAAAACAAATGAGGGAGGGGGCTCCTAAAAATGCTTGCAAAAACATTCTAAAGAATTATATTAAAAGGGTAATAAAAATTTCATATGTTTAAGATATGGGTATGTTAGACTTTTTTAATGAACACAGGTGGGAAATAATATTTGCAGTAATTGCTGCGATATTAGTTGCAATATTCTGGGAAACTGTCAAAAAGCTCTTTGTTTCTGTTTACAAAATGCTAAGCAGAATATTAGCTATTCGAAGCTTCGACCAAAGATACAGAGACTGGCTGATTGCGAAATACAGATTTTTGAACATCAGAGGAATCAAGACCAACGCTCCCGTAACAATTGAATTAGAAAATGTCTTCATTTCTTTAAGAACAAAAAGACCACAAGAAAAGACTAAACTTGCTGAATTGGAAGCTTCAATGAAAAAGGAAAGTAGAGATGAGACATCAGATAAAAAGGATTTTTTCAAGGAAGAAATTTTAAGAAGGAAATTGGAAAAATATGAAGAAGAAAAGACCTATGAGCTCAAAGACCTTTTCAATTTGCCTCAGA
>JBARPA010000318.1:0-4475 GCA_049642665.1 Candidatus Zixiibacteriota bacterium | reverse complement strand
GGCGAATGCCATTCCCCCGTATTGGCGTTCGTCATACCAGCCGTTGAAATCATCATAATATTCATCATAAAAATGAAAAAGCCCGAATCCATAATTTAATCTCTTTGATTTGTTCAGGTAAGTTGCAGCCAGATTGAAGCTGGAGAAAAACTCGGATTTGGATTGGGCTGAGTTGCCCACCAGAAAGAAATACTGGTGGTCGCCTAACATATCAGTAAGAGCCACCTGCAATCCGCCAACCGGGCCATATACTGCATCATAGGCGATGGCAGATTGAGCGATATCAAAGGAAAACTGATTTTTGTATCTAACTACTCCCTTCTTATGTTGACCTTTAAGCCTGTCCGGTTCCCAGGAGTTCAGGGAGGAATAGAGTTGATTATCTACCTCGGTTAGATCTTTTTGGGGTAACTTCATCTTATAGATCTGAAATCCCTGATCCTGATAGCCGGTGAAAACCAAACTGCTTTCCCGCTCCACGAAGACCGGATCAAAACTACCGGTGGTAACAGAGGTCAATTGATAGATTTTCAGAGAGTCGTTTAAAAGAAAAAGGTTGAATGAGCCCTCCCTGTCTGATGAGAAGACAACCTTTGTCCCATCAGAAAGCCAGGAGGGATTGATATCGTTCTGAGGACCAAAAGTCACATGCTGGATCTCTCCGGTGGAAAGACGGAAAACAAAAAGGTTTTTGTAACCTCCCTTTCCAAATTCCCCTCGATCCGAACTGAATACAATCCTGTCTCCATCCGAGCACCAGCAGGGATCCTCATCCACATACACGTCCCGGGTCAAGCGAGCAGGAGATCCGTTATTCATTTCAACAGTATAAAGGTCATAATATCCCTCCTTGGTCGAGCCCGAGAAGACCAGTGATTTCCCATCCGGAGACCAGGAAGGTGAGGAAAGGGCCACCAGCGAATCAAAAGTCAAATCCCGGATTACCTTTTTCTTTTCTATATCATAAATGTACAGGACGTCCTTCTCATCCCGTTTGGATACGAAAGCGATCCTGCCATCATCTGATGCGTCTATTTTGCTTTTTAAAAGATGCAAGGATTCAAATCTTTGAGACCTCTCCCCTTTCACCAGGGTCACCAGCTTTTCCTTCTCGCCCTGAGGTGACATCAGATAAATACTGGAGTAACCCAATTTGTTGGATTTGAAGGCTATCCAGTTTTCCTGGCCCTTTTCGTTTCTGTAACTCACAACAGCAGGTTTTAAATTAAATCCCTCAAAAGTAAGCTGGGTAGCTATCCTTTCAGGTAAATCGGTTGTCTCAATCTCTGGGAAATACTGTTTTTTCAGTTGGTATTCCCAATCTTCTCCCAGCTCCTCCAGGGATTTGCCAAAAGTTTCCTCCACTGCCCGGGAGAAATTACTTCCCTTCCAGTAATTCTCATAGAGCAAGACAATTTTATCATCCCCATATTCCTCAGCTATAAAGTTCAAGAAGGATTCACCCTCCTTGTACATAAAATATGTTCCATATATCTGGCTCATATTTTCGAGATTAACCAGTCTTCCCGATATGACCAGATCCTTCAACAGCATATCAGCTTCCGAGTCCCATTCCTTGGAGAAGTGTTCAGCCAGACCCTCCTCCCACCATAAGGGTGGAGAGGAGAAGTTATACTTTTTGTGGGATTTCATCACATAGTGAAGTTTACTAAATGAAAAAACGTGCACCAGCTCATGTCTGATCACCCTCTCAAAATCAGCATAGGAGCCGTTGAAGGGGATGACCATCCTTCCTTTGTAAAACTCGGTGAATCCGCCCACGCTCTCCGGAATCAAGTTAGGAATAACGTTGGTTTGCTGGAAATAATGTGATGAACTGTAGACGATCAGAGGAATCTTATCGAAGATATGGTGGTTGAATTTATCCTCCAGAATCTTATAGCTTTTTTCCGCCAGATTCCCGGCTATTTCTGCTATTTCCTTTTCCTCGGGATAGAAATAGATTTTGAAATGCTGCGTGGTCAAAACCTGCCACTCAAAATCGGTGTAGTTAACCTTATTTTTCCCAAAGTAGTATTGGGGAAAAGCATCCACCCAGAGCAAGGCAAATAAAATTAAAGCTAATAATAAAGATCTGGTTTTTCTCACAGTATGATCCTCAAATCTTTCCTTATATATACGTTAATCCCCCTTGGTTTTTTTCACCCATTACTGATTGCCTGTAAAATAAAGAGACTGCTCACTTAAATCTTCGGCAGCTCTTTCAAAATAATATACGCATCATCTGATGTCAAGCAATCTATAGTATGTTTTTGAAAAAAACTGAATTAGACGAAATATTGAAACCAGAATTACACCCAATTTTTTGTAGGAATTCTCCTGGCAATTGGATTGTGAACCTTCAGGTTCACTAAACAAAATTGAACCTTGGTACTATTAAGCGACCTCGCCCAGTATCACAGGTTGGGACAACCTGTGATAGTCCCGCTCTTAGCGGGAGGACAGGATGTGCTAGCAAGTAGTTGTCTTTTATTGGTAACCCACCTTGCCCTCAAGGTTGGTTGAGATTAAGACTGAGATCGCTAAAAACTCAGGATGAGAGTATTTAACCTTGTGTGCTGCTTAATGTTAATTATGTAAGGCGTTTGTCTAAGTTTAAAGGATGATTTTTATTGAGAATTCGACAAAAAGTGCTTGACTTTTTAAGGGAATTATCTTATATTATTACGAAATTATAGCTTATTCAGAGGAGGAATAAAACCTGACCAACTACCTCTGAGTGGTTGAGCAACATGAGGTAGGAGTGGCTTTATAGAAGGCATCACTAAAGAGATCTGAGTGCAAAAGCTTTTGTGGATGACTGCTTAATGGAGGGGGCATTCACCTCAGCTTAAAAACTGATAAGGAATTCAACTTGGGGCAAGGGGATTAGGGTTTCCAATTAACTCTTGGCTCCAGGGGGTAAAAATGAGGTGGTATAATCTCCGCCCGTTTTTGTGAATCCGAAATATTGTTTACTTCTCTAGCACAAACAATAGGAACATGTCGAAAGCGGAGAATTTTGGATGGAGGATTATTTTAACGTGTCAGATGGCGGCGGAGACCCCGCCCTGGACCACTGCCATGATGATATTCAACGAAAGGAGTATAAGATGCTATTATCAAAACCACTAGTACGGATTATGGTGACAAGCTTAATTGTAATTACGATGTCCGGGGCATATGCCAACATTTCAATGTCTTGTGACGATCCAAAAAGAGAGTGGTGGCAGGACTGTTGCTTAGGATGCAGCATGCTATGGTACTGGCCAGCCATTGTGACGGCATGTGTGACCGCGTGCACCATTGCCTACCTGGCTGCCAAGTGCGCAGATCCTGAGTATAGGCAACCTTCATACATTCCAAGGTTTGATCCGGAAACGATCCTTCACAATCTAGGAGATTTCGTTCTTCTAAGGGCCGGTCGATACGACTGCGCTTCGGAGGATTTCCTCTTGGGTCAGGGAGATGTCACCAGTGTACAGTTCTATGTAGTGGACTTTGGCGATTACCCCCAAGGAGGCTGCTGGGAGGATGCGCCCTGGGTTCTGATAGGTAATGGGGCGTTTGATGGAACAAGCATGTGGACTGTTAACTGGCAAACACCCTCATCCCTTCCTGTAAGTGGCTATGCGCTGCGAGTCGATTTTAATGACTACATAGAAGGTCTGGTCCAAGGTATTGGTGCCGCGGGTGTTAGGACCCCTGATGGTGCTGCGCCTAGCCTCACCCGATGGAGTCTAATTATTATGCTGATGTTGCTGGCTGGGATTGCCACCTGGGTGGTTCTTAAAAGAAAAAGGGTTGCACCAGCTTAAGAGTGGCAGGTTAAACTCGATGGACAAGGCCTCTTTGTGGGTTGTATTCCCTGGGGGCCTTGCGTGTAAATATGGTCGACTGTAGCATGAGCAGAAAAAGGAAAAAGAAAGTCTGTGAAGAAAAGCCTAAATTTAGGACAGGGAAAAGACTTATAAGATTTTATCTACTTTTTGGGTTATTTATATTCGCCGTGGCTGTTGCTTATCCTCTGCTTTTAAAAGTTTTCTTTAAACCTGTGACAAAGCTTTTATCTTTCACTGCCACTCTGGTGGGGGGATGCTTGAATATACTTGGTGCAGGGGCGGAGGTGTACACAAGATTTGTAAATATGGATAATTTTAGCCTGCAGATAGTATCAACTTGTACGGGTGTCCCTGAGATGCTTTATTTCACTGCAGCGGTCATTGCGTTTCCATCCAGTTTCAAAAAGAAGCTTCTGGGAATATTGATCTTCTGCCCGGTGATCTATCTGATTAACATCTTAAGAACATCATTTTTAGCAGTAGCTGGAAACTGGTCCATAGATTTTTTTCACCTTGCCCACACCTATCTTTTCCAAATATCTGCAATTGTTTTCATTGCAGTGTTCTGGCTGGTTTGGATAACAAAGGTGGTCGGTTATGAAAGATGATCTGTTAAAATTTCTAATTGAAGCT
>JBARPA010000317.1:0-18148 GCA_049642665.1 Candidatus Zixiibacteriota bacterium | reverse complement strand
CTAAAATCAAGTTGGCGAAGATGGGACCCTTTTTGGTGGTAAAATCACCATTCTGAGGATTGTAGACCAGAGTTCCAATCAGATCCGCTGGTAAAAGGTCGGGCGTGAACTGAATTCTCTGAAATTTGGTTTGAATGACACTGGATAAGGTTTTCACCGATAGAGTCTTAGCTAATCCCGGCACTCCCTCGATCAGGATATGACCATCTGCCAGAAGCCCGATTAAAAGGCGCTCCACCAGATATTTCTGCCCCACGATCACCTTCTCGATTTGGGATAAAAGCTTTTGCACGAAAACGCTTTCCTTTTCGACCTTCTCTTGAATTGCCTTGATATCCTGATTCATCCTTCCCTCCTGATGTATTTAATCTCTTTTATTACAAAATCAATATATTGATACGAGATAGTCTGAATTTTTCGTTGAAACCAGGCTGCTTTTGACTTTCAGACCATGACCACAAGGTCCGGGATTTATAACTTTTTTACTACGAATCATTCAGATTGTTCCAGAATCCTTTTGAAGTTTTCCATAACTTTTTCCCCCTCCTCAATTTTAACAGTTTCTCTGGCGAATTTGACCAGATCACATCTTTTCAGAATTGATTCCACACGTTTAAGTTGTTTTTCTTCAATACTAAAACCGGAAAGGGATTTCATTATTTCAGGGGTTGTTTTACCTGAGGTCATTATATGATACCTCTTTTCCAGATATCCGGTGAGCAATTTGTAAACCTCTGAGAAAAACTCCTCTGTCCTTTCGCTATTCAAAATAGGCTCTAAGGAGTGGAGCTTCTCTGAAACCTTTTGCTCCAGTGTCTTTTCGGTCTTTTCCTCTGTTTTGGTTTGCTCCTCTTTGGTTTCCTTTTCCCTTTTTCTGATAACGAAATAGGTCAAGGTGGTGAAAAATATAAGCAGGATTAAAACCAGATATATCACCCCGTCCCCGGATCCTTTTTTAACAGGTGGTCCTATTTGAACAACCAAGGGTTGAGTGGATAACCAGGAGGTATCCTGGGTCAGGGGATCAACATAACCGAATTCCACATTCCCGATCTCACCCTGACCCTGTTGAGTGGGTTTTAATATGAAGCTGAAGGTTTTAAAGGTCTTACTCTTCCCCTCTATTATCTTTGTCTCATTTACCGAGGAGCTGCCCAGAATCTCCAGATTTTGGCATTCAGGCGGCCTGATGGGCTGGATATTGAATCTGTCCAACTCTCCCATCCATACAGCCTGAACGCTAAATATTAAATTCTGATCAGATCCCAGCTCCAGTTTATCTGCCCAGGATTTAAGCTCGATTTTGGATGTGGTTGTATCTGCTGCAAAGGCTTCAGAGACAAATAGAATCATTATAATTGCTAAACTTACACGAAGAATCTGAAGATTCATTTTAAACTTTTCAAATCTTCTTTCTGTTGTCTATTTAATTACTATTACAGAATTTACACAGTCTTAAAAGATAATGTTTTATGTGTTTTTGTCAATTAAAAAATGAATTTAACATATTCGGGATTGGATTTAATTTGATAGTATAATCATGAGATTGTGTAATATTTTTTAGTGAGAGCTTTTTGAACTTGACAAATTAGTAAGAATTGGGTATTTTATTTAAAGCGTGGAGGCAATTCAGCTAAATTGAGCGGGGGAGAGTAGTAACGAACCTTTTTTGTAAAACTAAAAAGGTACGCCAAGATGTGTATCAGGCAAATTATTTTGGCTTTGGTTGTGCTCTTTTGGAGTGTACCTGCCTTTGCCGGATTAGTTGACACTGCCTGGGTCAGGTTCTATAATGGAGGGCTGGAAGATTATCCTGTGGCTGTGGGTTCAGATTTGTGGGGGAATGTATATGTGACCGGTTACAGTTACGGGGATGGAACGGATAGAGATTATGCCACGGTGAAATATAATCCCAGAGGGGAAATAGTCTGGGTTCGGAGATTCAATGGGTCAGCGAATTTGGATGACAGACCATATGCCATGGCTACAGATCCTGAAGGGAATGTCTACGTGACTGGACAAAGCACTGGTATAGGTACCAACTGGGACTGCACCACGATAAAATATTACACCAATGGCGACACTGCCTGGATAAGAAGATACAACGGAGACGCAAATGAAAAAGATTATGGATCCGCCATAATTGTAGACCATAGTGGTTATGTCTATGTAGCCGGGGCAGCCAGGATCATAAGTGGGGATAGTGATTATCTTACAGTAAAGTATGGTCCTGATGGTGACACTGAGTGGGTAAGAGCTTATGCCGGACCAGAAACCGATCAAAACTGGGCTCGTGCTATAACTGTGGATAATAGCGGTAAGGTCTATGTCACCGGTACAAGTAGTACAAAAGGTGTGCTCCATTACTTGACTGTGAAGTATCACCCGGACGGAGAAATCGCCTGGGCAAAAACATCTGGTGGAACCGGTGGTATGGCCATAGCTTGTGATGATAGCGGAAATGTCTACGTGAGTGGGCTGATTGAAGAATTTCTCCAAACCATAAAATACGACCAATATGGAAATGAAGCCTGGATAAAAAAGTACACAGAGATAGGAACTAACAGTCTGTATGGTCGGATCGGACTAGCTGTGGATGGAGCTGGGAATGTTTATCTTTGCTGGAATGGGCAGCCAGAAGTAACAGGTTGTTACTACCTTGTTATAAAATATCGTCCGGATGGAAACATCCACTGGATAAAGGAACATCATGGAACAACTTCGAGTTCTTACGCTTCAGATGTAACTCTTGATATTTATGGCGATGTCTACGTCACAGGGATATGTAATAGTTATTACCTTACTGTAAAATACAATCCCCAGGGTGATCTTCTCTGGAGTCAGGAGTATACTTCAGCAGGCACCTGGTGGCAAAACGATCCATCGATAGCTTTGGACCCTTTGGGCAACGTTTATGTAGCCGGATTGGGAAATAAAAACTATGGCGATTGGCTTGTTATTAAATATGTTCAGTACTGGTATTCCCGGGGAGATGTGAACCAGGATGAAAATATCAATATAGTGGATGTGGTTTATCTTTTGAACTATCTTTTTAAATCAGGTACTGCTCCTGTTCCATACCTGGCGCTGGGGGATGCTGATGGTGATGCGGACATTGATGTATCGGACATCCTTTATCTTATAGATTACATCTTCAGAAGAGGACACAAACCCTGTCTTTAGAACTCAAGTGATTATAAAGTGTTCGCTGGCAATAAAGCGTTAATGTATTATATTGACAAATAGAGAAAAAGGAGTATCTTAAATTATGAAAGATAAAAATAAAGCCTCTTAGGCTTCTTTAACAAAAAGTTTCTTCCCTTTCCTCGAGAGGAGGAATCAAATGACAAAAAAAACAATACTTTTCGTTATACTTATCTTTTTTGTGGGATGGCACACAGCTTTCTGTGGGGAGGTAAAAAAGATAATAGAGTTCTCTTCAGATGATATATCCTTTTTAAAATCCGACCAGTTCGATAAGGTTTATCTTTCCGGGTGTAACATCACTGACCAGGTGGGAGCCCCACAGTTGCCGGTAAAGTCCATCTCCTTTTCCCTTCCGGCTGGTGCCCGAGCTGTTAGCATCGAGATAAACTCCTATGATAAAGAGATAATACAAGGAACTTACTATATCTTTCCGGCTCAGCCACCCCAGATACTGTCGCTGGCTAAAGACAAACCAATACCTTTGACCTTACCTGAACCCCGGATATATTCATCATCTGAGGCCTATCCGGGCAAGGTAGCCCAGCTTGTTGGATCCGGGTATATGGGAGGTTTTCAGATAGCGGACGTTCTGGTCTATCCCCTGGAGTATATTCCCCGGGTAAAAGAGCTTTTCCTTTATAAAAGAATTGAGCTTACCCTAAATTACATTGATGACAAACCCAGGTCATTACCTTTCAAACAAAGATCCCCATCAGCTCAGAAGTTGTTCGATAAACTTCTGGATAAAAGGGTTATTATCTCTAAAGAAAAAGCTTTGGAATCCACTTTGACAGGAGTCTCTCTTCTACCTCCCGGGGATTATGAATATGTAATTATCACCCAGAATTTGTATGTCTCCAATTTTCAACCACTGGCTGACTGGAAAACAAAAAAGGGGATTCCCGCGACTATAGTAACAACGGAATGGATAAGCGGTAATTATTCGGGAACTGATTACGCTGATAAAGTCAGAAACTTTATCCGGGATGCTTATCAGAACTGGGGAACTATCTGGGTTCTTTTGGGCGGCGATACATTCATAGTCCCGGCCAGGAAGGCTTATGCTATGGATTGTGAGGCTGGGATGCATTCTATGGAGGACAGTATTGCCTGTGATCTTTATTATGCTGATTTAGATGGTAACTGGAATTTCGACGGGGACGGCATCTTTGGTGAGGTGGAGGACAGCGTGGATCTGTATCCGGAGGTTTTCGTGGGCAGAGCCTCGGTGAATTCTTCCGGAAAAGCTAGCACCTTTGTGAACAAGGTGATAAACTATGAGAAGACTCCCCCGCTGGATTACCAGCTCAAGATGCTTTTCTGCGCTGAAATCCTATGGTATGATCCATATACCGATCAAGCGGAGAACAAGAATTTCATTGACGATCAATGGGTCCCCTCCCGCTTCGACCCCATTACCAAGCTTTATGCATCACAGGGGAATGAAAGCGTGGCAAGTGTAATAGCTGCCATGCAGGAAGGTCAGAATATCATCAACCATGATGGGCATTGCTGGATCAACGCGATGTGCGTGGGGGAAGGCTGTCTGAATCCGGGGAACATGGATACTTTGAGCAATAATCCCCGAAATTCCATTCTTTACTCCATAGGCTGCTGGCCTGCGGCCTTCGATTACGATTGCATTGCCGAGCATTTTATGAATAATTCAAATGGTGGAGGTGTAGCCTTCATAGGAAACTCCAGATATGGGTGGGGTTCCCCGGGGAATCCTCTGTATGGGTATTCCAATCTTGTGGATCAGCAATTCTTCAGAGCTCTTTTTGAGGATGACATCTATCATCTGGGTGCAGCTTCTGCAGAGGCCAAAGCCTTCTACATACCCAGATCAAGAGAGAAGAGCGTCTACCGAATTCATCAATACCAGGTGAATCTTCTGGGCGATCCGGAGATGCCTGTCTGGACCGATACTCCCAAAACCCTGGTGGTGGACCATCCCCAAACTCTACCCCTGGAACCATCCGTTTTGACCATTACGGTTACTCATGATTCCTCTCCGGTTGAGGGAGCTTTGGTCTGCGTGATGAAAGGATCGGAGGTTTACCAGCGCGGCCTTACAGATTTCACCGGTCAGATAAGTTTTGATATCTTACCTGCTTCTGAAGGAGAGCTGGATGTCACAGTAACCTCTCACGATTTTCTCCCTTATGAGGGCACAGCTCTGGTTTCATCCGGAGGTCCCTTTCTCTTTTGTATAAGCAGCGTTATCGATGACAGCCCGGGAAATGGCGACGGGTTGGTAAATCCTGACGAAACCATTTACTTCTCCCCCTGTTTGAAAAACTTTGGATCGGATTACTCCTATAATGTAGGTGCCCTCCTGAGAACAGATGACACCCGGGCCACTTTGATCGATAGCTTTCAGAATTATGGGACTATCCCTCCGGGCGACAGTGCCTCAGGGAGCGGACAGTATGTCTTTTCTGTCTCGCCGGATTGCGTTAATAGGGATGTGATCTATTTCACCCTGTTTATAGAGGATGATGATGAAAATTCCTGGTCCAACTCTATAAGCATTCCTGTTGCTACTCCCGTGCTTTCTTTCAAGAACTATCAGGTTCTGGATAGCGGGGGAGACAAGAACGGAGTCCTGGATCCAGGTGAAACCTTTGATCTTAAAGTAATTCTGGGGAATGACGGTTTGGGTTATGCCAGTGAGGTAACGGCAGAGATCAGCACTATTGATCCCTATATATTGATGGTCGACAGCACGGGTGAATTCGGTGATCTCTTGCCTGATCAAACCCAAGGTGGAAACTTTATACTCCAGGTATCTTCGGAATGTCCCAGCAGCCTATTCCCCACCCTGACCCTCAATTTGAGCACTTCCGATGGTTATCAGTTTGAAGAGAGCTTTATCTTAAACGTGGGTGCAACCGGGCTTATGGATAATATGGAGTTGGGAGCTTCAGGATGGAGCTGTGGTGGAACGGGTAACCTGTGGGATATTACCAGTCACAGGAGCCATTCCGGAGATAGCAGTTGGTACTGCGGTCAGGAGGGGATATATCGATATCAGAACAACATGAACTGCTCTCTGACCTCCCCCTATTTTATTTTAGCTCCAAACTCGTTTTTGAGTTTCTGGAGATGGTTTGATGTAACCATTTACGGGGTAGATGGTTTATACGTGGAGGTCAATACCGGCTCCGGCTGGGAGACTTTAGACTTTTTAGGATCGGGTGGAGCTTTGGATTCCCTTTTGATGGGGGATGATTGGAACAAGGAAAATTATGACCTCTCCTCCTATCCCACAGGAAGCATAACTCTGGTGAGATTCAGATTCGTAAGCGACAATGAAGACGTGATGGAAGGATTCTACATTGACGATGTGAAAGTGGGTCCTCTGTATGCCAGTGGGGATGCCGATGGAGATGAGGAGATAAACATAACGGATGTTGTCTTTTTGGTGAATTATCTTTTCAGAGACGGAATGGCTCCCTCGCCTCTTTTGTCTGGAGATGCCAACGGTAGTATGGAGGTGGATATAGCAGATGCAGTTTACCTGGTCAACTATCTTTTTAAAGGCGGACCGCCGCCCTGCGATTTTTAGTTGTGATACCAGATATAGGGCAGGGATAGGTTCTTTGCTCTATATCATCAATATATTCTTTTTTCTTGTGTGTATGCGGATTAATGTGCTTTTCTTAAACAAGATATTCTCTCCTCTTCATGTTTTCTCTTTTCCGGGAGTGATGGGATACAATATTATTGAGATGAATTATTACGCAACATGAATTTGGTTATCATCGTAATCTATCCAGAGGCATTGAAAGCATCGGGGCTGAGTGATGATCTGGTTTTCTAAAATTGGAGGAATAATATGTTTTTCAAAAGGATTGTATTCTGGGTCATTCTGGTTTCTGTCATAGGAGCCATTAACCATACCCCAACCTTTGCCTCTCCGGTGTTGATTAAGTTAGAGTTGAAAAGCCTAAAGGATTATCAGGTAGCGAAATCTTTGAAAGTTACCCCTTATCAGAGATTCGGAAATGTGTTTCTATCTGAGATCGACTCGGAGATGCTTGGAAGACTAAGAGATTACCATATTGAGTATGAGGTGGTGGATGCAGATCCCTGGTCTGAGCATTATTTCATAGTATCATCCCTTGATCCAGCTAAAAAGGAATTCATACCCAGATATGAGAAGATCTTGGTCCATGAGGAAGGATTTGATTTATTGAAAGTTGACTGGAAAAGGGCTCTGGAGTTACAAAGGATGGGATTTACAGTAACTCATATTCCTCGAAAACCCATTCCCTTGGAATACTCCCCTCCACTTCAATTAAATAAGGAGTTTTTTGAATATTCAAGTGATCTGGATTCCCTGGTTGATTTGGTTTCCCAGGACAGCTTGTGGGCTTACGTAAAAAGGCTACAGGATTTTCTGAGCAGATTTACCTGGGCAGATTCTATTGTTCCTGCCCGGGAATGGATCTATGACAAATTCGTGGAATTCGGGTGTGATAGAGTATTTTTTGATGAATTTGCATTCTACTATGGAGGTGATGCATTTGGGATGCACGAGGCTACTCAATACAACGTAGTGGCGATCGTGGAAGGTACTGTAAATCCAGACAAGGTGATAGTGGTGGGAGGACATTACGACTCCATTGTCTGGGATCCTACTTATATGGCTTTTACTCAGGCACCGGGCGCAGATGATAATGCCACCGGAACCGTCGCCGCTATGGAACAGGCCAGAATTATAGCTCAGAACCGTTTGCCCTGCACTGTTATCTTTATTGCCTTTGCCGGCGAGGAGCTGGGTCTTTGGGGCGCATGGGACTATGCTTCTAAGGCTGCCTTTAGAGGCGATAATATACTTCTGATGATGAACTATGATATGATAGGAGAGCTCGCAAACCAATCTACTATGACACTTTTCAAAGACCAGCCCGCTCTTCCTTATGCACAAATATTCGCTGAGATGGCCACATTGTATAACACCCCATCTCTGGACGTGGTAATTGCTGGATCTTCGAGCGGGAGTGATCAGTGGCCCTTCTGGCAATATGGCTATAATGCGTTTTTCGCTCACGAATATGTTTTTAGTTCACAATATCATGCACCTTCGGATTCGATAACTTACATAAATTTTGACTATATGGAGAAGGTAGTGAGAGCTGGTTTTGCTACTCTTGTTACGCTGGCAAATCACCCTGGTTCAGTGAGAGGAGTGGATTACGTAGATGCAGGAGATGGAGAGAGACTCTACATTAACTGGCTCCCCAATCCGGAAAACGATCTGGTCAGTTACTTTGTTTATTGGGGAATACAAAGGGGCTTGTATGACAGCGTGCACGTAGTTCCCGCAACTTACACCAGCGATACCCTTTATGGCCTTTCAGCTGGCACCAGTTACTATGTCACGGTTACAGCTTATAATGATAGAGGCAATGAAAGTTTGGTCTATTCCGAGATCACAGCTATCCCAAGAGTTGTGCCTGCTGCACCCCAGGGACTGATGGCTGAACCCGGTGTTGACAAAATTATATTGAACTGGCAGGCTAACAAGGAGGCTGATTTAGACCATTATGACATCTTCAGGTCCACAAGCTCACAAGGTGGTTTTGATCTTTTAACCTCGGGAATCCAGGATACATTATATGAAGATACTGCTGTCGAAGGTGGAAATTGGTATTATTATTATATAACCGCAATTGACACAACAGAATTAGAGAGTGAGACATCTGAAATTGATTCCTCCAGAGCTATAACTCTGGATCAGGGAATCCTGGTAATTGACGAGACTGCTAACGGAAATGGAAAACCTGGAAACCCCAGCGATGCCCAGCAGGATTCCTTCTATGCTGAGCTCTTTGCGGATTACAAATTCGATCTTTATGAATATTCATGGCCATCTCAAGCACCTGAATTAGAAGATATAGCGCCCTATTCCACAGTGGTGTGGCTGGATGATGATATCACTCAACATTATCTCCAGGAAGTGGGAAATTCAGATTTGATCTCAGAATATCTGGATTTAGGCGGTAATTTCGTGTGGTGCAGTTGGACCGGCTTAGAGAAATTTGGGAGCATGCCTTTTAATTATTCCGAGGGAAGCTTCGTTTACGATTATTTACATATCCAGAGGGCAGATTGGAATCAGGAGTATGATTTTATCGGAGCAAAAGCTTTTAATTCTTTCGATTATCCTGAAGTCAAAATCGATACCAGCAAATTGAAATCCATATGGGAGGAAAAACTCTACGGGATAGTGAAGTTGAACTATCATGGTGGAGCAGAGCCCATTTATCTGTACGATTCCTTTAACGACACTGCCGACTTTGAGGATAGTGTTTGTGGCATTAAGTATCTGGGACCTGAATATGGGGTGATATTCTTGAGCTTCCCCATCTTCTATCTGGAGAAGGACAATGCAAAAGGTCTGATTGAAGCGGCAATGCGGGACCTGGGAGAGCCGGCAACCGGTATAGAGGAAGAGGGTGACATAAAGGCCAGTGCAAAGGCATTTGTACTCTCTCAGAATTATCCCAATCCCTTTAATGCTACCACCTTGATACCCTTCAGGATTAACAGTTCACAATCGACTGAAAACGGTCCCATCCAAACCAGTATTGCTATCTACAACATCTTAGGACAAAAGGTCAAAACACTGCTTAATGAGGAAAAACTACCTGGCAACTATACTGTTATTTGGGATGGAAAGGATGAAAAAGGAAAGGATGTGGCCAGCGGTATCTATTTCTACCGACTCATATCCGGAGATTTTCAGGAAAGCAGAAAAATGCTGTTTTTGAAATAGATGGATTCTTTCTTTTCATAGGAGAAAGACTTAAATCTTCAATTGCTGAAAAATTCCTCGTTCAGGAATATGGGCGAAACTAGATCTATTTTCCTCGTGTATCAAGGATTTTTGTAAGGGGATTTTCGAGTTAAAAAGTACTTGCATTTTTCATAAAATTTAATATATTTAAATAAAGAAAAAATGCAGTGAAGGGCACTGCTTAATTCTCGATTACAGGAAGTCTTATAACCTAATCACAGAGGAGTTATGAGACATGTAAGAATTCTCATAGTTTTGTGTGTCGTTTTTTTCTGTTTGCAGACGACTAACGCTAAAATCATCCATATTCCTGCTGATTCTTCCACCATTCAGGGAGGAATCAAAGGAGCGGTGAATGGGGATACGATTCTGGTGGCAAGAGGACATTATTACGAGAGGATACTGTATTACGGAAAGAAGATTTTAGTTACCAGCAATTTCATTTTTGATAATGATATGACCACTATTGATTCAACAATTATTGATGGCGATACTAGTGTTATAGAAGTGAGCGATTGGGGCAGCGTAGTATATTTTGGTACAGCTTCAGGTACATCGTCGGTTATAAACGGCTTCACTATTAAAAATGGAATTGGGACTTTAACTTCCTATTACAACACCAGATTCGGCGGTGGTATTTACTGTCCGTACAGTTCTTCACCCAAGATAACCAATAATAAGATAGTAGAAAATACTGCAAATATGGGTGGGGGAATTAGCTGTTACAATTCTGATCCTAATATTGTTGATAATTTTATAGCTGACAACTATGGGAGAAATGGGGGTGGAATATATTTTAGAGGAGCTACCAAGAATTATGTTGTCACTAATAACATTATAGTTAACAACAATGCGTCAATGGGTGGAGGCATTTCCTGTTCAAATTACTCTTCTCCCACTATAGATTCCAATGTTATTTACAACAATCATGCAAGCCTTGGAGGTGGCATTTTATGTGTCGAAAGATCATCTCCTCTTATCATCAATAACGATATCATCAAAAACTCTGCTTATACAGACGGTGGGGGGATTCACTGTTTTGTTTACTCTTCTCCTGTTATTACGAGTAACAACATAACTGACAACTCTGTCGAAATAGGCGGGGGTGGTGGAATCTGCTGCAACTGGTTTTCCTCGCCAGAAATAAGAGACAATATTGTAAATGGCAATTCCAGCAACAATGGTGGTGGAATCTGCTGTTACGAATATTCCTCGCCAAATATAAGAGATAATATTATAACTTACAATTTTGGCTACAAAGGTGGTGGTATAAGCTGCTACGATGATTGCTCTCCTTCAATCAACAACAACATTATAAATAGCAATTCTTCAATGCACTACGGAGCAGGAATTTGGTTTGGTTTTAACGTCCAGCCGACCATATCTAATAATATAATATCAGATAATATCAATAGTGTAGGGATATTCTGTGACACACTTTCATATCCGATTATCTCACACAATGATTTTTGGAATAACAGTGATGGCAATTTTACGGGATGTCCATCTAGCATTGGAGATACATCGTATGGTACAAATTTCAATCACATTTCCTGCGATGGCTTCTACAATATTTATAGAGATCCAATGTTTGCTGATACTATTTATTATACGCTTCTCTGCATTTCACCCTGTATTGACGCAGGTGATTCGTCCTTTGAGGTTCCGGACAGCGGAGGGAGAAAGATAGATATCGGGATTTATGATTATCCCTATGTTATAGGGGATGCGAATTCGGATAGGGAAGTTAACATAAGCGACGTTGTCTACATAGCTAACTGTATTTTCTCGAGCGGGTATTGCCCCTGCCCCTTAGGAGCAGGAGATGCCAATTGTAACAGCCATGTAGAGGTATCGGATGTGGTATACTTGATTAACTACCTTTTCCGGGGAGGACCTGAGCCGGGATGCTATTAGATTCATTTTCATGTAGTTTGATTAAGTTTTGAGATTTCGGTAAGAGAATTTAATTTTATGTCAAAGTAGAATAGAGCAGGGACAAATCCCCTGCTCTGTTTTTATAGATTATAATTATTTTAAAGTGGTGGGAATTTATCACACAAGAATCTGCGTATTGTAATTAAACAAAAATGGTCTGGTCTCTTTTTGGGCCGGTGGATATTAAATAGATGGGGACTCCGATTTTTTTCTCTATGAAATCTAAATATCTTTTGGCATTATCAGGGAGGTTTTTGTAATCTGTTAAGCCATTGGTGTTTTCATTCCAGCCGGGAAGCTCCTCATAAATTGGTTCACAGTGCAGCAGGGTTTCCAGATCTGCAGGAAACTCGTCGATCCTTTTGCCCTTATAGCGATAACTCATACAGACTTTGATGGAATCGATAACATCCAGAACATCTAATTTGGTAACAGCCAGTTTGTTTATACCGCTTATCCTGACCGAATATCTTAAAATAACCAGATCCAGCCAACCACAGCGTCTGGGTCTTCCGGTGGTGGCTCCGAACTCGTTGCCCGACTTCCTTAGAAGCTCACCGGTTTTATCGTTTAGCTCGGTGGGGAAGGGACCATCTCCCACCCTGGTGGTATAGGCTTTTACCACCCCGATCACCTCATCTATCAGGGTGGGTCCCACTCCCGAGCCGGTGCAGGCTCCGCCAGCTGTGGGATGGGAGGTGGTGACATAAGGATAGGTCCCGAAATCGACGTCCAATAATGTTCCCTGAGCCGATTCAAATAATATGTTATTTTTATCCTTAATTTTCTGATTCAAGTAAACTGATGAGTCGATAACAAAAGGTTTTATCCTATCTTTGTAGTTCAAAATCTTTTTGGATTCCTTTTTCAAGGAATCCAGCTTATCCTGGCCCAGCTCTTTCAGGTAGCTGTTTTTCAGTTTGAAGTTTAAATCCACTCTTTTTAAGAAGATCTCTTCATTCAAAAGATCACCTACTCTTATTCCGGTTCTTCCAATTTTATCAAAACAGACAGGTCCAATACCTTTCAAGGTAGTGCCGATTTTTTCTTTTCCTTTCTTTTCCTCATTTAGCTTCTCCACGACCTTGTGATAGGGCATAACCAGATGTGCTCTGTCACTTAGAAACATCCTTTTATCCACCGAGATCCCTTTATCTTTAAGCTCATCTAATTCTTTGAAAAACTGCTCCAGGTCCACCACCACCCCATTTCCCACAACGCAGATTTTGTCCGGGTGCAGGATTCCAGTGGGGATAAGGTGGAGGATGAACTGCTGGTCATCGATTTCTACGGTGTGCCCGGCATTGGCCCCGCCCTGATACCTGACCACCACATCCACATCCCGGGTTAAAAGATCAACGATTTTCCCTTTGCCTTCATCTCCCCACTGCGTTCCCAAAACTATTCTGACTGACATTTCACCTTCTTTCTTTTGACTCTAAACTATTTACTCTCTACTCATTATTCTTAATCACCGAAAAGATCCACTTCAGGATATCGTCCTTCCCCTGTTTGGTTTTGGCTGAGAATATAACGCTGTAATCAGTTTTTTTTTGCAAAATCTCTGAAGCCTTTCTTTGATTTTGTAAAGTATTTGATCTGGAGAGTTTATCCGCCTTGGTCAAAACCACCAGGCTTTTTTTTTGATAGAAATCAAGCCATTGTGAAAGCTGGATATCCGATTCAAAGGGAGGATGTCTTATGTCTATTATCTGAATCACCCCTTTTAAGTTCAGAGAGCTTTTCAGGTATCCCTCGATCAAATTCCTCCAACCTCTCTGGGTGGATTTGGAGGTGCGGGCATAGCCATAACCTGGCAGATCCACAAAATAAACACTATCATTGATCAAAAAAAAATTTAAAAGCCTTGTCTTTCCCGGGGTGGAGCTGATTTTGGCTAAATTTTTCATATTGGAAACCGTGTTCAAAAGCGAGGACTTACCCACATTTGATCTTCCTGCAAATGCTATCTGGGGGAGGTTATTTTCGGGGATACTGCCAGAATCAGCGAAGCTTTTGAAATAGCGTGCGTTCTTTATCTTAAAACCCATTGAGATCAGGCGCTTTTTTTGATTTCATATTCCGGGGGTGCCTTCTTCAGTATCACGTCCTCATTTACCAGGCATTCCATAATGTTTTTTCTGGAGGGTATCTCATACATAATATCCAGCATGGCCTCCTCTAAGATAGCCCTCAAGGCTCTGGCGCCGGTTCCCCTCTTTTCAGCAGTTTTCACCACTGCTTTTAAGGCCTGGGGGGTAAATTTGAGTTCAATGCCCTCCATCTGGAAGAATTTCTGATACTGTTTGACCAGGGCATTCTTGGGTTTGGTGAGAATCTTCAATAAAGCATCGGTGTCCAGTTCGTCCAGAGAACAAACCACCGGTATCCTTCCGATAATCTCCGGGATCAATCCGTACTGCAGCAAATCCTGGGGTTCTGCCATATCCAGAATCTGGCCGATTGTTCTTTTGCCCACTCTTTTAGCATTAGCTCCAAAACCGACTATCTTGTGTCCTATTCTTCTGGAGATTATCTTCTCCAGCCCATCGAAGGTTCCTCCGCAGATAAAGAGGATGTTCTTGGTGTTTAGTTGGACGAAAGTCTGTTCCGGGTGTTTTCTTCCGCCCTTGGGGGGGATGTTGGATATTGTTCCCTCCAGGATTTTGAGCAGTGCTTGCTGCACTCCCTCCCCGGATACATCCCGGGTAATGGAAGGATTAGCCTCTTTGCGGGCTATTTTATCTATCTCATCGATATAGATTATCCCTCTCTCTGCCCGGTAGAGATTGTAATCAGCGGCCTGGAGCAATCTCACCAGGATATTTTCCACATCCTCGCCCACGTAACCCGCTTCGGTCAGGGTAGTGGCATCCACCAGGGCAAATGGAACGTGCAACATCTTGGCCAGTGTCTGAGCCAGGAGGGTCTTGCCCACTCCGGTGGGACCCATCAAGAGAATGTTGCTTTTTTCCAGCTCCACGTCATCCGATGCTGATGGGAATAAAACCCTTTTGTAGTGGTTGTATACAGCAACAGAAATGGATTTTTTGGCTCTCTCCTGGCCGATAACATAGAGGTCCAGGAATTTCTTGATCTCTTTTGGCTTGGGAAGTTCATCAAAAACCGGAGTCTTCTCCTCCTTGACCTCCTGAGTTAAGAGATCGTAACACATTCGCACACATTCGTCACATATCAAGGCGCCCTTGCCCGAAAATATCTTTGTCACCTTCTGATGCTGCTTTCCGCAGAAGGAACATTTGAACTCGAAGCTTTTATCTTCTTTCATATTTTAAACCTTACATTGAAAGGGTCTGAACGCAACCTGTTTTTTTAAATACTATTTTTTTTTCTTCTCGAAAACCTCATCTATCAAGCCATATTCTTTAGCCTCCTGAGACGACATGAAGTAGTTCCTGTCTGTGTCCTTTTGGATTTTCTCCAGCGTCTGTCCGGTATGTTCCGATAAGATCCTGTTGAGCATTTCCCGGTTGGTGACCATCTCCCTGGTGTGGATTTCGATGTCGGTGACCTGTCCCTGAACCCCTCCCCAGGGTTGATGGATCATAATTCTGGAGTTGGGCAGAGCCGCCCTTTTGCCTTTGCTCCCTGCAGCTAAAAGCAAGGCCCCCATGCTGGCGGACAATCCCACGCAGATGGTAGCCACCGCCGGTTTGACAAACTGCATGGTATCATAGATAGCCATACCTGCAGGTACCAACCCTCCGGGGGAGTTAATGTAGACGTTGATGTCCTTCTCCGGGTCCTCCGCCTCCAGAAAAAGCATCTGAGCGATGACCACGTTGGCCAGAGTGTCCTCAATGGGCGCCCCGATGAAGATGATCCGGTCCTTTAAGAGCCGGGAATATATATCATAAGCTCTCTCCCCCCGCCCGGTCTGCTCTACTACAAATGGTATTAAAGTCATCTTTTGTCCCTTTCTTTTCATAAAGTTATTATCTTAGACTTGCCCTCCTCCCGAATTACTGCATTTTTTAAAAGAAAATCTAAGACCTTCTCCTCAAGTATATCCTCTTTTAGATTCTTTATATTTGTTTGCCGGGCTAAAAACTCTTTAGCCTGTTCCTCTTCAAGATTATAGTTTTGAGCGAACTTCCGAATGAAATCATCGATATCCACCTGGGTTACCTCTATTTTTTCCTTATCGGCTATCTGGTGCATCAGAAATTCCCATCTGATGCGATTTTCACCCAGCTCCTTGTGCTGCTCCCTGATTTTGTCCTCCTGCACCTCTTTTTGGCTCTGTTTAAACCTTTCCACCACTGAGTCAAGATAAAACTTTAACAGGGTCTGGGGAACCTCAAAGGAGTTTTTCTTGACCACTTCCCGTATCAACTGATTTTTCAGATCCCTTTCTTTTTCCTCTTCTGCCTTTCTTTCCAGATCCTCTTTTATTTTCTGCTTCAGATCATTTAAATCTTTGAAATCACCCAAGGATCGGGCAAACTCATCCTTCAGCTTTGGAAGATCTCTTTCCTTTACCTCCTTAACTTTGACTTTATAATTAATAATTTTCCCAGCCAGGCTGGGATCATGATGGTCTTTAGGATAGATGGCCTGGATATCCTTCTCCTGGCCCGGTTTTGTACCTAAAAAACCTCGATAGAATTCCGTTAAAAGTTTCTTTGAGTCAAGAATGGTTTCCTGGTTCTCAGCTTTTTCCCTTTTTTCCAAAGGTTTTTGGTCATCTCCTAATTTTTCAAGATCCACCAGGAGATAATCTCCATCTTGGGCTTCCCTATCAGCGGGTTTGAGCACGGCGTTTTTTTCCTGCAATATTTTCAGATTCTTATCGATATCCTCATCAGTTGTTTTCACCTCTTTTTTGGTGATCACAATTCCCTTATAATCTTTAACTTCAATCTCCGGTCTTATTTCTATCTCTGCTTTGAATTTTAAAGGAGAATCAATTTCAATCTCAATATCAGTGATTCTGGGTGTGGTTACCGGATTGATATTTTTCTGTTTTAATGCGTCCTCGTAGGCTGGTGGTACTAAAGATTCAAGCACATCCTTTGCTGCAACCTCTTTGAATCTTTTTTTGATCATCTCCATAGGGGCTTTTCCCTGCCTGAAGCCTTTGATCCTGGCTTTGCTTTTGTATTCTTTGAAGACCCGCTCGAATTCACTATTGACCTTCTCAGCCGACACCTCGATCTCTAAGGTTCTTTTCCAGGCTTTATCCTCTTTAACATCAACTTTCTCTATTAATCCCTGGGACAAAATCTACCTCCTCTGTGCGAAAGGAGGGATTCGAACCCTCAAGGGAAAAATCCCACTGGATCCTAAGTCCAGCGCGTATCCCAGTTCCGCCACTTTCGCAAAACAATTTGGTTCCAATTACTTTGGCCTTTAAATAGCTTTCACATTATATTTTTCGTCATAAGCACAAATATCTTACGTCAACAAGGCTGAATATAATAAGCTTTTAAGAAAAATCAATCTTTTGTTTCAGATTGATAAAAAACAAAGACTTAAGTGCAAAAATTGGACAGCCACCAGCTCAGAAAGGGGGTTGACTTATTATAATATCTATTATATTGAAATTAGAGAACTATGTTTTAAAAAAGGGAAGAGAAATGCGTTTTGGCTTGGTAATACTTTTAGTTTTTACAATGAGCAGTCTGGTTCTGGCTGGAAATATCGCTCAGCAAAAGGTTAATTATCGCATTGAATCGATAAATGAGATTTCAATTAATGAAGGGATCAATTCGCTGGTGATGTCATTTGATGACTCCAAAACTGAAGGAAGAGCTAAATGGGCTATTACCACCAATGAGAATAATAAGAGAGTAGTGGGGAGCCTGGATGAGGATCTGCCGCCTGGTCTTAAGTTATATGTTGAATTACAAGCTCCTGAGGGCAGTTTAAGCAAAAATCCTGTGAATATGTCAACCAATCCCCAGGATTTGGTTACTCACATCAGCAGGGTAGCACAAGGGGATTTGAATATAACATATAAATTGGTTACTGAACCTAATATTAGTAAAATAGAACTTCGAAGAGTCTTAACCATTGTTTTGATGGATGGGTTTTAAAGGGTAGTAAACAATTTTCCCGTTCTTGATGTCTCTGTACCTGCCAGGTCCCCTGATTTGGCAGGTTTCTTTTTGCAGTCGGGTCGGGGAACCCGACTGGCACAGAAAAATAGTTCCTGATGTTTATGAACACACC
>JBARPA010000316.1:0-11207 GCA_049642665.1 Candidatus Zixiibacteriota bacterium | reverse complement strand
AGAATATGTACTCTCCTCTTTTAAATTCCTTACTGATAAAGCTTTTGCAAATCTGATTCAGCTCTGCCTTAGATAAATCCTGGAAAAAAGGAACCTTTCCTAATATTCTCAGCTTTTCATTCATCTTCCTATCCGTTCATCAGGAGGAAATTACTGTAAAACATTCCTCCTGTGCAGATTTCCCCTTGTAACACGAAATCTAAAGTCAACTTAATCTAACATTCCCGGTTGTCAATAAAAAAGGTTTTTAAATTTAGCTCTCTTTGATTGGATCATCCTAAAATCTGGTAGTCAAAGATACAATTAGATTTCGCCCGGGTTCCACTACGGGATTATAACTGTTGGAAGCGTTGTAAGGTTCGGAATAGGTTTTGTCAATCAGGTTGTCAAGGGCGATATTCAATGTTTGCCAGCTGAATAGGCTGATCGATGTTTTAAGATTTACCACCGTAAAGCTGGGAGTGGGAAGCCTGTCAAGATATTTACCCTGGGAGTCTTTGGGAACCCTGTTCTGTTCTGCTACATATCTTAAGCTCATCTCAAACCAGAGTTTTTCGGTCCTGTCCTTCCACCCCAGGCCAATCGTTGCCTTAAAGGGTGCTATGAAAATTGGCTGATCCAGGGTAATGTTATCGCCCTCATTATATGTAAAATTACAAAAGCCAAAGAAATTCCGGGGCAGGTCCCCTTGAAACTCCCCTTCGATTCCCTTTATCTCAGCCTCGGTGATATTAGTATAGTGCCATTCCGGAAGGGAGGCGTGTCCAATCCTGATGGAGTCACCGGTTGACTCCAGTTCAATGAAATCGTGAACCGAATTATAGAAAAAGGTCAAAGAACCATAATACTTTTCAAGATTAACTCTTAAGCCCACATCAAAGGTGGTGCTCTTTTCAGGTTCCAGATCATAGTTGGGGATAACAAACTCCTCGCCTGAGGCTTGACCGAAGAAGTATTTCTCAACCACATTCGGCGCCCGGTAGGCAGAACCTGCGTTTCCCGTCAGGTTCAAATACTTTGAAAGCTTATACACTATCCCCAGGCTCCCGTTTACAGAGCTCAAACTCTGCTCGCTTGATTCAAAAGGCTGGGGTGGAAAACTGCTGTAGTTCAGATAATCAGAGGTCTTTTTGGTTTTGACCCAGAAGCGATCATACCTTATCCCCAGGGTCAAAGAGGTTCTTTTCAAAAAATTGAACTCGTTCTCCATAAAAATCCCCAGTGCATCCAGGGTATTCTCCGGAACCGTGGAAGACGTGTCAATGGTTTCGGTGGTATCGATGAAATCGCTCACGGTAACTCTTTCTACCCACCGGTTTCCATCCACCTTCTCCCGGAAATAGTCTATTCCCCAGCTTAAATGTTGGTCCTTAGATATCAGGAAAAGCTCCTGAAAACTAATTCCGTACAATTTCACATCGGTGAAAGTTTTGCTCAAAGATGAAAAGCTTCTTCCGGGTCCCATAAATACGGAAACCTCAGAGTCAAACTCCTTTTCCAGTTCCTGATAATAGACCTTGGCTTTCAACTGAGGAAGAATGTTTGAAATATTTTTAGCCTCATATCTCAAAACGATCTTATCTCTATTATGGTAGGGAAAGAAGAATTTGGGGGTGAGATCATTAGGCGCTCCGGGATAGCCTATATCTTCTGCTTCCAATTTCTGATAATCCAGGAAGATATCCCGATTCTCCGAGATCAGGTATTTCCCTTTGAAATCAAAGCTTTGTTCCTGGCCCAATCCGGAGTTCACCACTGTTTCCTCAGGGGATTTATAATCCTTGGCTTCTCTTATTCCGCTTCCCAGAAGAAAGCTGAACTTCCGGTGGGCAAGTCCAAATTCCATTCTTCCCCTGCGCTGGGCATCGGCAGTAGAGTATCTCAATTGAAGGCTGCCATTCATATTGAGATTTCCGTCTTCGGAGAGCCGGGGCTGTTTACTGATTATGTTGATTACCCCACCAACTGCGTCTGTCCCGTACAGGACCGAGCCAGGACCTCGAACCACCTCCACTCTATCCACTCCTCCCAGATCCACCAGAGAGAGCTGAGCCCCTGAGAAAGTGGATTCCCGGGTATCATTCAATCTCTCCCCGTCCACCAGGATAAGGATTCTGCTTCCGAAAAAACCCCGGATCACCGGACGAGTGCGAAAAGGGCCAGCATCGTTAACCTCAATCCCGGGCATGGTTCGGAATAGATCAGATATGATCTGGTTGTTTTCCCTCTGGATTTTCCACCTGGAAGCTACAGAAACGGCCTGCGAAGTCGCAAAAGGAGACTTCTCGTATCTGCTGGCAGTTACCACTATCTCCTTTAGATAATATTCCGGGACAGCAGTGCTATCAGATTCAGAATCCTCAGAGTCTACCGCCTTGATAGGTCCAACAGGTAAAATCATAAGAATAAAAAGACATACAAAAAGAAAGATTTTTAGCATTTCATTAAGCCTTGACATCTTTGATCCTTTCTTTTCGAGCTTCTAAACCAACGGTTTTCCTCCAAATATATATAAGAAAAATTACACGAAATAAATATGAGCTAAATCATAAAATGTGAGCTTTTTCACAAAAAAGTGTTTTTCATTTAAAACATCCCCTAAAAATTTGTAGTAATTAAAAATTATTTACGGGGAATATTCAGAAGGTCAGACTTAGTAGAAGTATTAAAAAAAATCCTTAAAACTTACCCAATTTCAACACTTTTATCATCTGCTGATGTATTCTGCCATTGGTTGCCAGAAGGTGTTTGGAATAGATGGAATACTTTTTGCCCTCAAAATCTGTCACCTTGCCCCCGGCTTCTTTTACCAGAAGTGTAGCCGCTGCTGTATCCCAGGGTGAAAGCTTAAGCTCCCAGAAGCCATCAAACCTTCCCATAGCCAGGTAGCATAAATCTAAAGCCGCAGAGCCTGCCCGGCGAACAGCTAAAGATCTGACTGCAAAATTGGCAAAATGATCCAGGTTAGTGATCTTGCTTTCCCGGATATCATAGGGAAAACCTGTAGCTAAAAAGCTTTTGGACAGAGACCTGGTGGATGACACACCAATCCTTCTTTTGTCCAAAAAAGCCCCTTTTCCTGTCTCCACTGTGAAAAGCTCCTCCAAAAGCGGGTTGTAAACCACTCCCAGGATAACCTTACCCTCTTTTTCCAGTGCAATGGAGATGCAATAGGAGGGGAAATCGTGAGCGTAATTGGTCGTTCCATCCAGAGGATCGATAATCCATTTGTAATCCGAATCGGTTTTCTGTTCCTTGCTCTCCTCGGTCAGTATGGAATGATCAGAAAAATTCTTTTTAATTAATTTAAGAATAGCTCGCTCTGAAAGCAGGTCAATTTCGGTCACGATATTTATCTTACCCTTATAATCCACTTTTTTAACCCTGCCCCGATTTTTATTCAGTATTTCTCCGGCTTTCAGGACAGTCTGAATGGCAATCTTTTTAAACTCTCTACACTCTTTCATGGTTTTTAATTCAGTTAGCTAAATATAGATTTTTTAATTGTTCAAATCAACAATAGATTTTATTATATTAAAATGAGGATGAATCTTATAGGGTGGTGAAACGATTTTTATGAAATTCATCTGCGACGATAATCTGGGAAGATTAGCCAAATGGCTCAGAACTTTAGGCTATGACACCCTGTTTTACTCCACCATATCCGACCAGGAACTGATAAAAAAATCGCTGGATGAGGAAAGGGTCATCCTGACCAGAGACAACAACCTGATCCAGATGAAGGTAGTCCAAAATCATCTTTTTATAAAATCAGACCAGCCCTTAGAGCAGTTAAAACAGGTAGTCCAGCATTTCAAATTAAAAAGAGATGAAGGGAAATTATTCACCCGCTGTTCAGTATGCAACACAGAATTGAAACCAGTCGAAAAGGAAAAGATAAAAGAGAAACTTTACCCCTATGTATACAAAACTCAGGATAATTTCGTCTATTGCTCATCCTGCGACAAAATCTACTGGCCCGCCACCCACATAGAACATATGAAACAAAAGCTCAAAAAGGTTTTCCTTGAATGAGTTCTTAAACTCTTATTTTTTATTATTGTTATTTGATGAAAGGGAGCAAAATTATAAGTGGGACAAAAAATAATGCGCCTTGAGGGAATCGAACCCACGACCCGCTGATTAAGAGTCAGCTGCTCTACCTAACTGAGCTAAAGGCGCAAGACTTTGTTTGGTTGTTAGTTGCTGGTTTTTAGTTGTTAGTCTAAAACCAAAACCTGTTTCAAAGATCGGTAAATAACAGCCGAAATATAATTTTATATTCAACTAAGTCAAGTATTTTCCTGTGCAATGATTTGATTAGGCGGTGGAAATCCCCGAAACGGGTCTTGACGACTATTCCACCACCAACTGAAAGATATTCAATTAAGTCAAGTGTTTTAAAGGAATCCTTTTTCCTTCATCCAGTCGTCATTGTAAATCTTGCTCAGATACCTTGCTCCAGCATCGGGCAGGATTACCACCATTAGTTTGTCTTTATCTAAATCCTTTGCCACCTGCAGTGCTGCCCAGACTGCAGATCCGCTTGAACCTCCTGCAAAAATCCCTTCCTCGCGTGCCAGTCTCCTGGTCATCAAAAAGGAATCCCTGTCATTAACCTGTATGATGTCATCTATGTTATCGAACTGCATGGTGTCAACCAGCATATCCTCCCCTATACCTTCCACCATATAAACATGCGGCTCTGTGAGTTTTTTTGTCTTGAAATAATCGTGAAATACCGACCCTTCCGGGTCAACGGCTATGGTTTTGATCTCGGGTTTTTTCTCCTTAAGATATTTGCAGGTGCCGGTCATTGTTCCGCCGGTGCCTATACCTCCTACAAGATAATCTATTTTACCCTGAGTCTGCTCCAGAATCTCCGGACCTGTTGTTCTGTAATGAGCCTCAGGATTACGTAAGTTTTCATATTGTCCCACAAAATAGGAATTGGGAGTCTCTCGCTGGATTTTTTTTGCCACCTCATAATAGCTTTCAGGCGAATCAGGAGGGACGTCCGTTTTGGTAACGATAACTTTAGCTCCAAAAGCTTTCAGAAGGTTAATCTTTTCGCTGCTCATCTTATCCGGAATGGTAAATATAGCTTTGTATCCTTTAATAGCCGCATACATAGCCACCCCCACGCCGGTATTACCCGAGGTAGCCTCCACAATAGTGCCGCCGGGTTTAATCTCCCCGTTTCTTTCCGCTTCTTTTAGCATATAGAAAGCCATGCGGTCTTTAACGCTTCCGCCCGGATTCATAAACTCCAGCTTAGCTAAAACCAGAGGCTTGATATCTTTGGTAATCCTTTTCAGTCTCACCAGAGGGGTATTCCCCACCAGCTGGGAAACGTCCTCATAATACATATTATTATGACTGTTGGAATAATCGCCCATCTTTAAAATCTCCGCTTAAATACGTTGTAATGATTTTTATGAGAATAAGTCTGCAAGGTCCAATGAACAATATATGTTTTTGAAGAGAAAAATGATTTGAGGGTGGATGGGATCGAACCATCGACCACCTGCTTAAAAGGCAGATGCTCTACCACTGAGCTACACCCCCAAAACCTGTTCTATCAAACAAAATATATACGCAGAGTTCTTTGTCAAGATTTAATTTCGCAAAGAATCTTTTACTGATTTTATATTAAATTTAAGGGAATCTCCAAAATCCCAAAAATTATCTTAGCAAAATCAACTTTCTGCTTTCATGAAAGTCTGCTGCTTTCAATTGATAAAGATATATGCCAGATGCAACAAAATTCCCTTTTTCATCCTTGCCATACCATCGGACTTCATATTCTCCTGGTAATTTGGTTTCGTCAACCAGAGTCTTCACTTTTTGACCTAATATATTATAAATGGCAAGTGTGGTGTGGATGGGACTGTTTTCCATTTCCAGTTTACTGTAAACTGTAAAAGGTATTGTGGTGCCGGCATTAAAAGGGTTAGGATAGTTCTGTTTTAAAGAGAAGTCTGCGGGCATTCTTTGTCTTGTGCCTTTTTTCTTGACAAAACTCTGGTATGCCTCCAATGCCATTTGAGAATTATAAACCAGATCAGAGAAATTTAGATTCTCATAATAGAGATAGGGATTGTCAGGAAGGTTTTTGGCTCTGTTTGCGGGATCAATATGAAAGTCCTCCCCGGCCACCAAAGCCACAGCAGCAAAAATGGTGTCACCTGGAGCAAGATCGAAGGCACCAAATGAATAAACAAATCTTATGTCGATTCCATCAGCAAAATCTTTTGACCATCTGATATCAGCTGGAACCCAATTGGTATCTATTTTAGGCAGGGTATCTGTGAAAATCTGATTGAAATCGATCTCGCCATTGGACATAAGAAAATACTTGGATCTATCACCACCTGGTGTACCCATAGCGGTATCAGGGAAATAAATTCCTGATCCGTAGGGATTGATTTTTTCCCAATTCTCTTGATTAAACTTAAGCCAGGGTCCCCAGTCTCTGGGATAACCTTCACCATGCGAGACCAACCAATTATAGGAGATTCGGGCATCAGGATTGCTCGAGCCCAGCAACTTAATTCCAACTACAGAAGCCGGACTCCCAGAGGTAAGTTGAGCACTTCGTGGGTCTCCGTCATTATCTGCAGCCCAGGCTATGTTGACTTCCGCTGTCTCACCCGGAGACACTTCCCAGGCACTCAGATAACCTGTGAGGTCATCTGAAATACCATAATCTGGTCACGTGGGCGAATAGGGATTCTCACTGAGCAAAAAGATATCTGGATCCAGGTAAAACCCAAGATAAGCGTTAGAGATAAGTTTATCTCCTATATTTTTTAGTGTGTAGTCAAGAATTATGAAATCATCATAAGGAGGATTCTCCCAGGAGTAGCTTTTCTGAGTTACCTCAACATTCAAGGGTTTATGCCTTCTCAGGTCCCAACCTGGGAATTCCCACCATTGATAAGGTAGCGCAGGATCTGCAGTATCGGCAAAAATGCTAATACATTCCTGATCGTGTATACCTCCCTGCCTGATACCTCCACTCTCCTTGATATCTGAACTGGAAGTGAACTCATAGATCCAGTACCATCCATCAGCACCCACAGTAACCAGGGTCTCACCCTCAACAACTCCTCCAATCCACAAGGCTCCCTGAAAAAGATATTCCAAATCCGAACCAGCAGGAAACTCGAAAGAGGGGGCGTGAACCTCACTATCCGGATGGTCGCAGAAAAGACAACCCGGGGATTCATTTATGTCTCTGTTCATGCTACCCAAATATCCCCAGTTGCTGATGCAGAAGTTAACGTTACCCCTTCGGTGAACCCTGTGCTGAGGTTCTATAGAATCCGAAGCTGCTGCTGGTTTAAATCTACCAACATCATCCCCTGGCTTTAATCCCTTAGTCTGGCTATCCGAAACCAAAAGGGTGAAAAGAGTCAGAAAAATTAACTCAATTTTCCTCATAGGCAACCCCCGCGTATTTTGGTTACTTTTAAATTTCCTATACCTAAGTATGAATCAATAATCCTTTCTTTTTTATTATAAACTTACCGTTTAATTTCTTACCTCCTGCGGATTTATTTAAGCAAAACCATCTTTTTGACCTGTTCGTAATCTTCTGCTTTTAATCTATATAGATAAATCCCCGATCCTACCTCATTCCCCTTCTCATCTTTTCCGTCCCAGTTTACTTTATATTCACCAGGCAATTTCTTCTCATCCACCAGAGTCCTCACCTTCTGTCCCAGTATATTGTAAATACTCAGGGTGGTGTGGATGGGACTGTTTTCAGTTTTCCGTTTTCCGTGAACCGTAAAGGGAATGGTGGTGGTAAGGTTAAAGGGATTGGGGTAGTTCTGCTTCAAAGAAAAACTTACAACCGACAGCTCCTCAACGGGCTCTTGTGGCACAGCAGTGGGAATGACACCTAAATCCCTGAGAGCCTGATGCAAAACCTGAATTGCCTGCTCCTCCTGGATATAATAAAGAGGGAAATTAAAGAATACGAACTTGTAATCATCGCCTAAATATCTTATAGCTACGGGCTTTCCCTCCAGATCAGATGTGTCGTAAGCTGAATTGAAGGTATATATTACCTCCACAGGATAAACCGAGGTATCCTTGGGAATTAGATATCCAATTCCCGGAAGCTTCCCTTGAACCGGGAACTGTAAAGAGCCAGAATAAGACCATCTGTCGACTCTTTCACTATCAACCTCCAAATGCGGATATTCCGTAGCTTTGCTGAAAGCGCCAACGAACTCCTCTGTTCTGTTTTTCGAAGTCCACAAAGGGAAGTAGGCTTTATCCAAGAATAAATATTCACAAAAGAGGCTGTCATGTCTTTTGATATAGCCGGGATCACAGAACTCCGCTTCTGGGCTGTCCGTCCGAACTTCAGCGTCCCAAAAGAAAAAAACGTTATTATTCGTACCTTCAAAAATCAACTTCCCCCCAGCTCTCAAATAGTGTCTGATTATGAAGGCCATCGAATGCTCCGAACCCCAATCTTGATTCCCTTGGAGGTTTTCCGAATGGATTAAGATCACCGGATAGGGGCTCAGATCTTGCAGCGAAATATCCCAATTTGTCTTCCGATCATCGTGAGTTAGATAAATCCACGGGGTGGTTATCTCTTGGAATATCCTTTTGTACATCGAGTCTACACTACAGCCGAAATCCTGCGGTTCAAATTTCGAATAATAATAGGGGCGGGTTCTGTCAAATATTCCTATTCCTCGATCAAATGCCATGGTGAGAGCGTATGCGGAATCTGAAAGAAAGCTCTCCAAACCCAATGAATCCACAGCAGTTATTTTGTAATAGTAGATCACTCCATTAATCACGCTCCGATCCACATAGTTGGTGACCAGACCTACTGAATCGACCAGTTGAAGACTGTCATAGTCTGTGCGATAGATCTTGTACCCCACCAGATCTCTTTCCCCACCTGGATACCAGGAAAGACGCACCTGATCTTTGGAAGACTCCGCCTTTAATCCTGAAGGAACACGTGGTCTTCCAGCCAGGACCTTAATTGACGACCGTTTTCCCTCCAGGTTATTCTGATTCATACTGGCAATCCAGTAGTTATAATATTCACCCTCAATTAAACCTTCATCTATATACAATCTAATGGTTATGATCTCTGAATTGATCTTTTTAGGTGTAGGGTCGTCAGAACTAATACTTCGATAAATATTGTAACCTTTTAAATTTGGATGGTTCTTGTGTGTCCATATTAGTCTAACTGTGTTCCCCTTCATGGTAAAAGCAGTGAAGTTCTCAGGAGGACCAGGGGGCGGCAGAGTGTATCCACTTTCATACACTTCTAAAGCTTTTTGAGCATTATTAACCAGATCTGAGAAATCTAAATTCTCATAATATGTATATGGATTTTCAGGAAGATTTTTGGTCCTGTTTTCTGGAAAAGTATGAAAGTCCTCCCCAGCCACTAGGGCTACAACTGCAAAAATCGAGTCACCCGGCGGTAGATCAAATGGACCAAAAGAGTAAACAAATTTTATGTCCTCTCCTACAACAAAATATCTTTTTGAGTATTCGCTATCAGCTGAAACCCAGGAGGTGTCAATCTTGGGCAGAGTATCAGTGAATATCTGATCAAAATCGATTTCACCATTGGACATAAGAAAATACTTGGATCTATCCCCACCCGGTGTCCCCATTGCATTGTCCGGAAAGTAAATCCCTGACCCATAGGGATTGATCTGTTCCCATTTTTCCTGGTTAACCTTGAGCCAGGGACCCCAATCTTTAGGATAGCCTATGGTGTTTGAAATCCACCAATTATAGGATATCCGGGCATCAGGATTGCTTGAACCGAGCAATTTAATACCTATCACAGAAGTGGGGCTCACCGGTTTGAACTCACCGCTATATGGTTCTCCGTTATTATCAGCAGCCCAGGCGATGTTGACTTTCACTGTCTCATCTGGAAACAACTCCCAGGTTTCCAGATAGCCGGTTAGGTCATCTGTAAAACCATAATATGGCCCATCATAGGGACGTTCAGCAAAGAGATCAATATCTGTATCTAAGTAAAATCCGAGATAAACATCGGAAATCAGTTTATCTCCTATATTCCTTATGGTATAGTCAAGAATAATAAAATTATCGAAGGATGATGATTGCCAAGAATAGCTATGCTGGATTATGTCCACATTCAAAGGTTTATGAGGTCTTCCCTCCCAGTAATCAGGCGGGTCTATAGGGATATTCCCCTTGGGACGAATAAAGGTGTCTGCGAATGCGGTAATACACTCTTGATCAGCCAGCCATTCTCTTTCCTTAATGTTTGAACTGGGCCACAACTCATAAATCCAGAACCAGCCATCAGCACCCACAGTAACCAGAGTCTCACCCTCAACCACACCCCCAACCCACAAGGCTCCCTGGAAAAGGTATTCCAAATCTGAATTCGATGGGAATTCAAAAGATGGGGCATGGACCTCTCTATCTGGATGATCACAAAAAAGACAACCTGGGGATTCATATAAATCCCTCATCTGGCTTCCTAAAAATCCCCAGTTAGTAATGCTGAAATTGATATTACCCCTTCGGTGAACCCTCAGTTGAGGCTCCACGGAATTCGAAGCCGATTCTAATTTAAATCTGTCAACATCATCCCCTGGCGTTAATCCCTTAGACCAGCCATCTAAAATCAGAAGAGTAAAAAGAATCAGAAAACCCAACCCAATTCTTTTCATAAAAATCCTCTCGATTTTAACGCTACCCTTTGCCCTATTGTCCCTAGAATTAAAATAACAATTCAATTTTTTTTGTCAAGAGAAATCCTAAATTCTCTTAAGATAAACGTTTCCAAATAGGATTGTTTAAAATGGAGGTTTTTATGAGGATTTTAAAATCTAACCACAAAAATTGCGGTCAGCCCTAATATCATTCCTAATTTCAGAATCCCATTCAGCATCCCCAGATTCTTTTTTGACTGATCCCTCCACATAGAAATCATCACATAGAACAACAAAAGGTCCATAACCAGAACTATAATTAAATATAAAATAGGGAAAATTTTTAAGTAATAGGGAACAAAGGTCAAGAAGATTAATCCAGAAAAAACAATGGTTGCGAGTAAAAGCGAAATATTTACACCGCTAACTACAGGAAGGGTCTTAGCCCCGGATGAAATGTCGCCCTTCAGATCTTCTATGTCTTTTAGAATCTCCCGGCCCAGATGAAAAAGAAAA
>JBARPA010000315.1:0-3169 GCA_049642665.1 Candidatus Zixiibacteriota bacterium | reverse complement strand
GAGTATTTCATCTCCACCCATGGAGCCAGAAAGGGATTAGCTGATACGGCTTTGAAAACCGCCGATGCTGGCTACCTCACCCGAAGATTGGTGGATGTGGCTCAGGACGTAATTACCACCGAGAAGGATTGCGGCACCATCCTGGGTCTTAATATCAGCGCCCTCAAGGAAGGGGAGGAGGTAATTGAATCCCTCAAGGATAGGATTTTAGGTCGGGTGGCCTTGGAGGACTTGATAGATCCCATAACCAATGAGATTTTGTGCCGGGCTGGCGAGGAGATTGATGAGGAGGCGGCTTCCAGAATTGATGAGAGCGCTATTGATTCGGTACGTATTCGCTCTGCATTAACCTGTGAGTCGAAAAGAGGTATCTGCGCCAAATGCTATGGCCGGAATTTAGCCACCGGGAAGATGGTGGATTTGGGCGAGGCGGTAGGAGTAATAGCTGCCCAGAGCATTGGGGAACCCGGTACTCAGCTTACCTTGAGAACCTTCCACATTGGTGGTACAGCTGCCAGAATCGCTGAGCAATCTAAGGTGATTGCCAGAACTGACGGGAAGATCGTCTTCAAGAACATAAAGATAGTTACCAGGGATGATCATGGAGTGGTTTTGAACCGGGATGGTGAAATACATCTTCTGGATGAGAAAAACAGAGTTAGGGCCAAATACAATATCCCCTATGCTGCCCATATCAGGGTTAAGAACAAAAGTACGGTGTCCAAAGGGGATGTTCTTTTTGAATGGGATCCTTATACCAACACCATAATCTCGGAGCATACAGGCAAGGTGAAGTTTGTGGATTTAATTGAGGACGTGACCTTCCGCGAGGAGCTGGATGAAACCACAGGACTAAGGCAGAGAGTAATTGTGGAGCAGAGGGAGAAAACCCTAAGGCCCCGAATTTCCATCCTGGACAACGGAGGTAGCAAAATCGCAACCCACTCCATTCCCACCAGAGCATACCTTTTGGTTCATCCAGAAGATAAAGTTGAAGCCGGGGATATCCTGGTTAAAATGCCACGGGAGATAAGCAAAACCGGAGATATTACCGGAGGACTGCCCCGGGTGGCTGAACTCTTTGAAGCCAGAAAACCTAAAGATCCAGCTGTGGTTTCAGAGATAGATGGAGAAGTGGAATTCGGCAAGATCATTAGAGGCTCAACTCAGATTTTTGTTAAAGGCGAGACAGAAGAAAAAGAGTACCTGATCCCTCATGGAAAACATCTCAGGGTCCATTCCCATGATATGGTAATTGCTGGAGATAGATTGTGTGAGGGGCCGGTTAATCCTCACGATATCTTGCAAATTAAAGGTCCCAACGCTGTGCAGGAGTATCTGGTTAACGAGATACAGGAGGTTTATCGGTTACAGGGGGTCAAGATAAATGATAGACATATAGAGGTTATAGTTCGCCAGATGTTGCAGAAGGTCAAGGTGGAAGATATCGGGAGCACTAACTTTCTTGAGGGGGAGCAGGTGGATAAAAACAGGTTCAAAGAGGAGAACGAAAAGGTGATCGCTGAAGGCGGCGAACCTGCTACCTTCCAGCCCTTGCTTTTGGGAATCACCAAAGCTTCCTTGACCACCGATAGCTTCATCTCCGCGGCCTCCTTCCAGGAAACAACCAGGGTGCTTACCGAAGCTGCTATAAGCGGTAAAACCGATTACCTTCTGGGATTAAAGGAAAACGTGATCATAGGACACTTGATACCTGCCGGGACCGGCCTGGAGAGATACAGAAGCGTTCGAATAAGGGCAGAAGAGGAAGAGGGAAAAGAGGAAAAAGAGTTGGAGGTTATTGAAGAAAAGACTTGACATCTTTAGATATTTAGTTAAAATATAAATTTAATCTTTTGGAGGAATTGAGTTGCCGACCATAACCCAGCTGATAAGAAAAGGCAGAAAAAAGATAATTAAGAAGATCTCCACTCCGGCCCTGAAAGGCTCACCCCAAAGAAGGGGTGTATGCACTCGGGTATATACCTCTACTCCCAAAAAGCCAAATTCCGCTCTACGAAAAGTGGCCCGGGTGAGATTGACCAGCGGATTCGAAGTAACCGCATATATACCGGGAGAAGGACACAACCTCCAGGAACACTCCATAGTTCTGATTCGGGGTGGAAGGGTTAAAGATCTGCCCGGAGTAAGATATCATATCATCCGGGGAACTCTGGATACATCCGGGGTGGCCGACAGAAGAAAAGGCCGATCCAAATATGGAGCCAAAAAGGTCAAAAAATAAAAGAGAGGGATTCAGTTCATATGCCCAGACGAAAAAAAGTGGAAAAAAGAAAACTTTTGCCCGATCCTAAATTTAAATCGGTTTTAGCTACTCAGTTTATGAATAATTTGATGCGAAAAGGGAAGAAAAGCATAGCCGAAAAGAATTTCTATCAAGCTATTGAGCAGGTACAGGAGAAAACGGGTCAGCCGGGCATAGATCTTTTTCAAAAAGCTTTGAATAATGTTAAACCCATTTTAGAGGTGAAGTCAAGAAGAGTGGGAGGAGCCACTTATCAGGTGCCGGTGGAGGTCAGGTATGGGCGTCAGACAGCTTTAGCAATACGCTGGTTGATACAATTCGCCAGGGAAAGATCAGGGAGAACCATGGCGGATAAGTTGGCAAGCGAATTCGTAGCCGCCTCTAAAAACGAGGGAGGAGCTATTAAAAAGAAAGAGGATACCCATAGAATGGCTGAGGCCAATAAGGCCTTCGCCCATTTCAGATGGTGATTGAATAATCCATGTGATGTGAGGAGCATATATAATAAGTCTCCACACCTTTGCTGAAAAGGAAGTTGATTATTTTAAGTGGAGTTTTTTTATGTTAAGAAACTTTCCTTTAGACAAAATAAGAAATATAGGATTGATGGCTCATATAGACGCTGGGAAAACCACTACCACGGAGAGGATCCTTTATTATACTGGTAAAATCCATCGCATGGGAGAGGTGGATGAGGGGGCTGCAGTGATGGATTGGATGGATCAGGAAAAGGAAAGAGGCATAACTATTACCTCCGCAGCAACTACCTGCTTATGGAATGAACACCAAGTTAACATAATAGATACTCCCGGACATGTGGATTTCACAGCCGAGGTGGAAAGATCTTTGAGGGTTTTAGACGGTGTGATCGCTATCTTTTGCGCTGTGGGTGGTGTGGAACCC
>JBARPA010000314.1:0-4391 GCA_049642665.1 Candidatus Zixiibacteriota bacterium | reverse complement strand
ATCTAATACTTAATAACGAAATAAAAATATTACCCGAGGAGAGAAGAAAAGAGGTCTTAGGGTTGTTCAAGCAGAAGCTGGAGGATTTCTCCATCTCCAGGGAGAGGGTTACCTGGGGCATACCCCTGCCCTTTAACGCGGGTCAGAAAACCTATGTCTGGGTGGAAGCACTTCAGAACTATATCTCCGCTATAGGATATGGGGATGATAAAGAACAATTCAGCACCTGGTGGCAAAAAGCCAAAATCCTCCATCTGATGGCTAAAGAAATTCTGAAATTCCACTGCATCTTCTGGCCAGCCATGCTTCTGGCAGCCGGGGAAAAGCCACCTGAGACTATCTTCCTTCACGGTTTCTTCACCGTGAATGGCCAGAGGATGAGCAAGACTTTGGGCAATGTAATCGACCCCAACCTGATGGTGGAACGCTTTGGCGTGGATGCCACCCGCTATCTGCTTTTAACCCAGTTTCCCTTAGGTCAGGACGGTGATATTCAGGAAAAAAGATTTACCGAAAAATACAACTCGGACTTAGCTAATGACTTAGGAAATCTGGTAAGCCGGGTCCTGAAGATGGTGAAAAGCTACTGCGGGGGTAAGATACCCCCAGCCCAAGAATATAATGAGGAAGATGAGAATCTCAAGAAAATAGCTCTGGATCTTGTCAAGAATACTTTCAATGAGATAGAGAGATTAAACCTCAATAAAGGGATTGATTCCGTTTTAAAATTGGTCCGGGCAACCAATAAATATATTGAGGATTCCGCACCCTGGAAACTGGCAAAGGAAAAGAACCAGTCCAGATTGGACAGCGTATTGTATACTGCCTGCGAGTCCTTGCGGATCATAAGCTTCCTTTTCTATCCCCTGCTCCCGGGAAAAAGTAAAAAGATAAGAGAGCTTTTGGGGGGGGAAGCTGACCCGAAAAAACTGTCTCTGGAAAACCAGGGGCGTTGGGATGTGTTAAAAGCCGGAACAAAAGTTGGCTCACCTGAATCGTTATTCCCCAGAATAACAAAGGAGATCAAATTGATAGCTGAAAAGAAAGATACTTCAGAGGAACTATCCATCGAGGAATTCGCTAAATCAGATCTTAGAGTAGCTGAGGTTCTGGAGGCGGAGAAAGTTCCAGGAACGGATAAGCTTCTTAAGATGAAGATAAACATAGGCACAGAGCAAAGACAGATCGTTGCCGGTATAGCTCAAGAATATCCTCCGGAAAAGGTTTTGGGCAAAAAGATCATTGTGGTAGTCAATCTCAAGCCGGCCAAAATAAGAGGAGTGGAATCCCACGGCATGCTTTTGGCTGCCACAGACAAAAATGACCTTTCCCTTGTAACCGTGGATAAGGATATTAAACCAGGAACAAAAATATCTTAGAGGAGTTTTTGTAGGCACAGATTCATCTGTGCATTTGTATTTCAATACGAATGAATTCGTGCCCGCGATTAAAAAAAGAATATTGGAGTGTGAATCTTTAGATTCACTTAGTCAGGTTAAATGAAAAGGTAAAACAATGGAGGGTGAAAAGTATAGAAAAGATAACATCAGAAACTGGTTCTTGTTGTTCTTATTAATCGTCCTAATCGCAGCAGGTTCCAAATATATGTTCGGACAAGAAAAACCCGAAGAAGAAAAAAATCTGAGTAAAAATACCTGTTTAGCCCAGGAGTGTCACAGCAAATCACTTCAGGCAAAAATCGGAGAGGAAAAAATGGAAGAGGAAAAGAAATATTCAGAAGAAGAGTGCCATAAGAAGTTTGCAGTTGAATTAAATAACTTAGTCTGGAGTCTTCTAAAAAAAGAGAAAAGAACCAAAGGCGAAGATGAGAAGATGATGAATGCCGCCTATGCCTCCCTTTACCACTGGAGCGTGGTGGGAAAAGCAGTGAATTTCCAGAGAGGCCACTGGATGATCTCCCACGTATATGCAGTTCTGGGCAGACCTGAACCAGCGTTATATCACGCCAAAGTGTGTATGCAGCTAACCCAGCAGCACAATTGTGTGGATTTTGACTTAGCCTATGCTTATGAGGCCATGGCCAGAGCCTATGCTGTCAACAGAAACAGATCCGAATGCCAGAAAACCGTAAAATTAGCCATTGAGGCCGGAGAGAAGATAAAAGGCGAGGAGGACCGAAAGCTTTTCTTCTCCGACTTAGACAAAAGCCCCTGGTACGGAATGAAGTAGCCAATCAGGATTTTGCAGCCATTGATTACATTGGAGTGTGAACCTTCAGGTTCACCCAGTCAAGCTAAAGCTTGACACTCCATTTTAACTATTGGAGTGTTAACCTTCAGGTTAACTTAGATAAAAAGGAAAAGTTTTGCAAGCACAGATTGATGCACAGCATTCATACAAATCTGTGCTTTATTGTCTGAGCTCATATAAATTAGTGATTACATCATCATTAATATAAATGCTGTTCACACCAATAGGTTTCTCTTATGATCGAAACTCACGCACACTTGGATTTTCCTCAGTTTGATAAGGATAGAGACATAATTATCAAAAGGGCTAAAGAAGAAGGGATTATAAGGATTATTAATATCGGGGTGGATCTGGAATCAAGCAGAAAATCAGTAGAGCTTGCAGATAAATATGTTGAGATTTATGCCACTGTTGGATTTCATCCCCACGATGCGTCCAAATTGAGCTTAAATTCTTTAAAAGAATTGAAAAGACTGGCTCAACACCCTAAAGTGGTGGGTATAGGTGAGATTGGATTGGATTACTACCGTAACCTCTCGCCCAGGGATGTCCAGACTCAAGCTTTCAAAGACCAGATTAAATTGGCTCTGGATGTGAATAAACCCATTGTGGTCCATATCAGAGACGCCTGGGATGAGGGTTTGTCTATTCTAAAGAAAACTGACGCCAAAAAAGTTGGCGGGGTCTTACACTGCTTTTCAGGAAATTATACCCAGGCACAGGAAGGACTGGAATTGGGATTTTATCTATCATTTAACGGAACTCTTACCTACCACAATTCCAAGTCCGCTGAATTGGTTAAAAAACTACCACTGGATTTCATCCTGACCGAGACCGATTGTCCCTATCTTACTCCATCCCCTCATAGAGGTAAAAGGAACGAACCTGCTTATGTTAAACTGGTGGGAGAAAAACTTACCCAGCTTTTTTCGCCTCTGACCTTTCAGGATATTGAAAGGATAACCACGATCAATGCTCATAAGCTTTTTGGATTGAACATCAAGTTTAAACCTGAAATTGCCTATCCCATCCGAAACTCACTTTACCTTAACCTGACCAGCGAGTGCACCAATTCCTGCAGTTTCTGCGTCAGGTTTTATTCGGATTTTGTCAAAGGGCATTATCTCAGATTGGATCACGAACCCAATTTCCAGGAGGTAATCGCTACCATGGGCGATTTTCAAAAATACGATGAGGTGGTTTTCTGCGGTTTAGGTGAACCCACACTCCGTCTGGACCTTCTGAAAAAAATTGCAAAATACGTAAAGGAAAAAGGGGTCAAAACCAGACTCAATACCAATGGCCAGGGAAATCTGATTCACAAAAGAAACATCGTCCCTGAACTTTCGGGATTGATCGACGTGGTATCCGTGAGTTTGAATGTGGATACCTCGGAGAAATATGATAAAACCTGCAAATCAAAGTACGGCAAAGGTGTTTTCTATGATGTGATGGATTTCATCAAGGAGTGCAAAAAAAATCTGCCAGAGACCATTATGAGCGTTCTGGACTTACCCGAAACTGATCTTAAAAAATGCGAAGAGATCGCAAAGGATTTAGGAGTAAAGCTCAAAGTGAGACATTATAAAATCGTGGGTTAAAAAAATGCTTGAATCCTTAAACCAAGAAAAAATTAAGCCCCGAAAAAGCCTTTCCCAGAATTTTTTGATAAATGATAATGCAGCTAAAAGGATCGTGGATAGCTTGAATTTAAGGAGAAGTGAAGCGGTTCTGGAGATAGGTCCGGGTTTGGGAGCTTTGACCAAATATCTGATCGAAAAGTCCGGAAGAGTTATCGGAGTGGAAATCGACAGAGATATATGTAATTTTCTGAAAAGAAGTTCCCCCTCTTCTAAAAACCTGGAAATAATCAACCAGGATTTCTTGAAAATAGATTTCAAAAGAGTTATCTTACCCGATAGGAAAATAAAAATCATTGGTAATCTGCCCTATCAGATAACCAGCCCGGTTCTGAAAGTTCTTGTGGAAAATAGAGAGAGAATAAAGATGGCTGTTTTAATGGTTCAGAAGGAGGTAGCTCAGAGAATCTGTGGCAAACCTGGAACTAAAAGCTGGTCCCCCCTTTCCATCGGAATCCAGCTTTATTCTGATCCGAAGATTCTATTCAAGCTCAAGCCTTCCTCATTTAAGCCCTCTCCCAAAGTGGAGTCGGCTGTAAT
>JBARPA010000313.1:0-5108 GCA_049642665.1 Candidatus Zixiibacteriota bacterium | reverse complement strand
GTGGCAGGAAGCATCGGATCCCGATCCAGGAGATGTCATCACCTATGATCTCCACTACGATACGCTCTCAGATTTTTCCACCGAGGTTGTAGTAGCAGACCTTTCGAATACATCTTATACCACTCCTGAGCTGGACGTGGGACTCTCCTACTGGTGGAAGGTGAAGGCTAAGGATACCAATACAGAAGGAACCTGGTCTACTCAGACTTTCACATTCTATGTGCCCTCCTGTGTCCTTGGCGACGTGGACGGCGACGGGGAATCTAACGTGGTGGACATAGTATATTTAGCATATTATGTATTGAAAAGCAGCGATCCGCCGCAACCCATCATAGGATGTGGCGACATGCAATGCGATGGGGAAGTTAATATCGTTGATGTTGTTTATTTGGTCAACTATACCTTTAGAAGCGGTCCACCGCCTATACCCTGCTATTAGGTCTGGAGATATCTTTGATTTACTAGCCCCGGCCTTTTCAAAGGTCGGGGTTGTTTTTTTACAAAAAAATCATTGAAATATGACGAAAAATGAATATTTTAACTCTCTTAGAATGTAACTTATGGAGATGATAAAACTGAAACAAAGGCGAAGATGAAAACGACTATGGTTATACCCACCTACTGGGGCAGGGAAAAGAAGATCGGATATAAAGAGGGGGATACTATATACGATCATCCCACACCGCTGGATGAGGAGGGAACGCTTAAAAGGGCTATTGAGAGCACCGGCATTTTAAGCCAGAAAGACTTTGATCTGGTTGTAATCGGTTGTGCCACCTCACCAGATATCCAACAACAGGTTGAGGAAAAGGTCAAAAGAATTGTCCGGGGGTCCAATAAACAGATTAAAACTTTTGTTTTCTCATATACCCGCTTAAGACAAATAAAAGAATTTTTAAATTCTCAAGGAAGAAAAGAATTTACCGATCTGCTCCAGCTTAAAGGCTATTCCCATGTAAGAAACCTGTGTCTGGTAATCCCTCAGCTTCTGGGCTCGGAGGTGGCAATTTTAGTTGACGACGATGAAATCTTTAAGGACCCTGATTTCGTAAAAAAAGCCAGGGAGTTTTTAAAAGAGGAATTTGACGGGGAAAAGGTTTATGCCAAAGCTGGATATTATCTTACCCCTGAGGGGGGCTATCTTGTCAAAAGGGAAACTCTACCCTGGATGACCTATTGGAATAAGACCCAGTGGATGAATCAGGCTTTCCAGAGGTTCATAGGAGCCCAGCCCAGACTTAAAAGGACTCCCTTTGTTTTCGGTGGGAATATGGTTATCTGCAGGGAGCTATTTACCAGAATCCCCTTTGACCCTGGTATCATCCGGGGGGAGGACATCGATTTTCTGATGAGCTCCAAAATGTTTGGATACGATTTTTACCTGGATAACCTGCTTTCCATAATACACGATCCTCCACCTAAACCCCACCCGGAATGGAGGAAGCTGAGAGAGGATATTTTTCGTTTCGTCTTCTCCCGAGCAAAGCTTAGATTACAGAAACCCATGCCCGGGATGAGAAAAATAACACCGGAGATGTTTGATCCCTATCCCGGGATTTTTTTGAAAGATAACCTGGAGCAATTGATATTCCGTTCAAATCTCATGCTGGGGACAGAATACTTAACCCAGGGGGATGTGGGAGCATACAGGGAATGCATGCGTAACATTTATCTGTCCCAGACCGACGCCATCCCCCAATTCGATCCCTTTGAAAGATTTTTGGATTACCAGAAGCAATGGGAAAAACTGATGGAATATCTGGGAAAGGAAAATATCAGAAAAGAAGTTTTACAGTTGCTCTCTTTTTAATAAAACCAAAATTCCATATCTAAATTGCATCCTGATAGAATCATGTTTTTCATTTACACTATTTTCCACTTGCGGTGTGTTTTTATTGTGATATATTTAGAATCTGTAAATTATGTATTATTTAGACCAAACACAAAATAATCTGCTGGGATTAAAGATCTCTGAGGGGAAAAAATAACTTTCAAATAGGGGAAAGGAAGATGGAAACTAAACTCAAATCCAAGGATTTATGGTTTATACTGGTTTGTGTTCTCATCTCTGCTTTTAGTTTGATCATAGGAATAAAATATTTCTCCAAAGTTTTTCCAGAGGCCTCTATTGATTTTAAGATCACCCGGAGCCAGTCTGTTCAACTGGCCGAGGAGTTCCTCAAAGAAAAGGGATTCGATTTTAATGACTATAATCACGCCGTTTTATTTACCCATGATGATTTAGCTAAGGTCTTTCTGGAACGGGAGATGGGTCTCTCAGAGGCCAATAGGATAATGGGATCCAAGATCAGATTGTGGAGGTGGAGCAACCGCTGGTTTAAACCTTTGCAAAAGGAGGAATTCAGGGTCCACATTACACCCATAGGGGAACTGGTGGGATTCGAACATCTGCTTCCCGAGGAAAAGGAGGGGGCCGATCTGGAAAAAGAGGAAGCTTTAGCTCTGGCTGAAGGTTTTCTTGTGCAGACCATGGGAAAGAACTTAAACGAATTGGAATTTCTGGATGTTGTCTCCGAAAAAAGACCTAACCGTACAGATCATACCTTCACCTGGAAAGAAAAAGGATTTGATGTAAGGGATGCTACCTATCGGATGCAGGTCAAGATAAAAGGGGATGAGGTTTCCGGTTATAAGGAATTTTTAAAGGTGCCGGATAAATGGAAAAGATCATATGAAAAGCTCAGATCCAAGAATAATATAGCATCTTTAGTGGCCAGCCTTTTGTTTATACTAATCACCCTGGGAGTACTTTTTATCTTCTTGAAGCGGATAAGAAACAGGGATATAAAATGGAAAACAGCACTCTGGTTCAGTTTGATTACGTTCATTTTGGTGTTCCTTGCCTTGATGAATGTACTGCCAGTAATTCAATTTTCCTATAAGACCACAGATTCATATGGTAGTTTTCTGATAAGCAGAATTCTACAAAACCTCCTGGTGGCCATAGGTGCAGGTGCTTTCATCTTCCTTTTGACTGCTTCAGCTGAACCTTTATACCGGGAACATTATAAGGATAAAATCTCACTGACCAGGCTTTTCAGCTGGCAGGGGATACGTACCAAAAGATTTTTTAAAACATTGATTTTGGGCTTTACCCTGACATTCTTTTTCTTTGCCTATCAAACTGTATTTTATCTTTTAGCAGAGAGATTCGGGGCCTGGGCTCCCGCTGAAATCCCCTATTCTGATCTACTGAATACTACCATTCCCTGGGTTTTCGTGCTTCTGGTGGGATTTTTTCCGGCTGTCTCCGAGGAGTTTATGTTCCGGATGTTTGCCATACCTTTCTTTAAGAAAAACCTTAAACTGGGAGCTTTCCTGGCCATTCTTTTGCCCGCCTTTATCTGGGGATTTGGTCATGCTAACTATCCCAACCAGCCGTTTTTCATAAGGGGATTGGAGGTGGGTATTGCGGGAGTTATCGTGGGGATTATTTTCGTCCGCTTCAATATATTAGCGGTTCTGGTGTGGCATTTTACCGTGGATGCACTTTACACAGCTTTTCTACTTTTCCGATCGGGAAACACCTACTTTATAATATCAGCAGGAATAGCTACTGGCATATTGCTGATACCCTTGATAATTGCTCTAATTGCTTACATTAAAACCAAAAAATTTGTCTCTGAGGAGGAACTGCTTAATAAGTTCGAAGGAACATCGACCGTTCCACAAGTCGAGGAGAGGGTGGAGGGGGTTCCCTCTGCAGCTTACCATCCATTGCCTGCCAAAAGAATACTTATCGGGGTATTGGCGGTGATTGTTTTATTGTGTTTATACTTTGTCAAAGTCGAGAGATTTGGTAAATTCGTTAAGTTTGGTAACACCGCAGGAGAAGTCGAAAAGATATCTGAGGAATTCATAAGATCGAAAGGGGTGGAAACCAAAGATTATAATTCCGTCACAACGAGTCAGGATATCTTCAGTAAATATGTAGGGAAGTATGTGCTTCAGAGAGAGAACTTTGAAAAATTAAACCAAATTTATAAGGAAAACATACCAGGCTATTTCTGGAGCACTCGCTTTTACAAATCTCTGGAGGAGGAAGAATATAGAGTTTACGTTTATCCCAAGGAAAACCAGATTTTCAATTTTCGCCATACCATAGCTGAGGATGCGGAGGGAGCTGATTTAACAAAGGAAGAGGCTTTGCCTCTGGCAGTATCCTTTCTTGATTCAATGGGAATAGACACCCTGGAGTACGTTCTTAAGGAATCCTCGTCTCAAAAAAAGAAAAACAGACAGGATCACACTTTCGTGTGGGAGGCTGAAGAAGGTGATCCCAGGAACATAGAGGAAGCCAAGTTTCGTATGCAGGTAGTGGTTCAGGGCGATGAGGTTTCCAGATTTGGACGTTTCATGAAATTGCCCGAGCAGTGGGAAAGAGATCGCCAAAAAAGCACGGCCATCTCTGCCATAAGGATAGCATTGAAAATTGCAGTGATGGTGGTGTTTTTTGGATTTGCCCTCCTATTTTTCATCACCAGGGTGAGAAAAGGGGAGATCAGATGGAAGCCCATACTCATAATTTCTGGGATATTAGCTATTATTACTCTTCTGGGGAGCCTGAACGAGCTGCCCTCCTTTTATGCTCAATATCCCACTTCCATTCCACTGGATATTTTCAGAACCACCTTGATAATTGGAATCGTAATAGGGATAATCGCTACATTCCTGATGGCTGGATTGTCCCTGGGGATAATAACTTCCTTTTATCCCGATTCATTAAGGATGTTCAAAAAGGAAAACAGGAGAAGAACGGCCGGGGATGCCTTTATCTGTGCTCTATTATCTGTAGGAGTTTATCTGGGTATAACCCAGCTTATCCAGATTCTAAATGCCAAATTTCCTGCCCTGGCTGTGATCACCGGATTATCTATACCTCAATATGTCCAGACCTCTTTGCCCTTTATCTCATATTTGAGTGATAACATTCTATATCCTATTGTGGGTGCTGCCATTTTGGGCGCATTGATCTACTATCTAAAAGATCATCTGAGGAAAACCTGGCATTATTTCTTGGCAGTACCCGTGGCTCTTATAGCCTTTGTTCCCGGAGATGCCAAGACAACTGCGGAGTTTCTATTCAA
>JBARPA010000312.1:0-1574 GCA_049642665.1 Candidatus Zixiibacteriota bacterium | reverse complement strand
GACAAGTGGGAGGAGAAATCCTGGGATTGGGCTTTGCCGGAGATGGCTAAAAGGATAAAGAAGACCCGAGACGAAAGCTGGATGGAAAAGGATAATATGGGTAGAGTGGTCAATCGTTGTGAGGCTTTGGCTGGTTTGGGTGGCGCAGCTCTGGACAATGAGGAGTGCTACCTCTGGTCCAAGCTGGCTCGCGCTTTGGGCATAGTCTATTTAGAACATCAGGCACGTATATGACACTCTGCCACAGTCGCCAGTTTGGCGGAAACCTATGGCAGAGGAGCTATGACCAATCACTGGATAGATATCAAGAATGCAGATTGCATTATGATCATCGGTTCCAATGCGGCAGAGAATCATCCCATCTCCTTCCGTTGGGTGAGCAAAGCCATGGAGAATGGAGCCAAGCTCATCAACATAGACCCTCGCTTCACCCGCACTTCAGCCAGAGCAGATATATATGCACCCATAAGATCGGGATCCGACATCGCTTTCGTCAACGGAGTGATGAATTATATCATCCAGAACAATCTTTACAACAAAGATTACCTGGTAGATCACACCAACGTCAGTTTCTTGGTAGATGAAGGTTTCGGATTCGATGACGGGCTTTTCACCGGTTACGATGAAGCCAAAAGGATGTATAAGAAGGACACCTGGAAATATCAGCTGGATGCAGACGGAAATCCGAAAAAGGACCCGACTCTGCAAGATCCACGGTGTGTGTTCCAGCTTTTGAAAAAGCACCTATTCCACTACACTCCTGAGAAGGTCTCCAGCATCACGGGATGTCCTTCAGAGCTTTTAGTAGAGGTGGCGAAAACTTACGGAGCAACCGGTGCCAAGGACAAATCCGGGACCATCATGTATGCTATGGGCACCACTCAGCATACTGTGGGCACACAGAACGTCCGGAGCTATGCTATGCTTCAGCTTCTTTTGGGTAATGTGGGAGTGGCGGGAGGCGGAATCAACGCCCTGAGAGGTGAATCCAACGTACAGGGTTCCACTGATCATGCTATCCTATTCCACATTCTCTCCGGCTATCTTAAAACTCCCCGTGTTGAGGATCAAACCTTGGCTCAATACTTAGAGCACTGGACTCCAAAGTCAAATGATCCCAAGAGTGCTAATTGGTGGCAGCATACTCCCAAGTATATGGTCAGTTTGCTTAAGGCCTACTGGGGAGATAAGGCGCAGAAGGATAATGAGTTCTGCTATCAATACCTTCCCAAGTTGAGTGCCAATTGTGACCACATAGCCATGTTTGAAACCATGTATAACGGGAAAATCAAGGGTTTGATTGCCATGGGTCAAAATCCTGCTGTGGCAGGACCCAACGTGAACAAGGAGAAAAAAGCGCTCCAAAAGCTGGACTGGCTGGTGGCTGCAGATTTGTGGGAGACGGAAACGGCCGCTTTCTGGGCTGATCCGGATGTGGATCCCAAGAAGATCAAAACGGAAGTATTTATGCTGCCAGCAGCTGCTTCTATGGAAAAGGAAGGAAGCATTACCAACAGCGGACGCTGGATGCAGTGGAGATATGCAGCGATTCATCCTCGGGGCGATGCCAAGTC
>JBARPA010000311.1:0-4328 GCA_049642665.1 Candidatus Zixiibacteriota bacterium | reverse complement strand
CTCCCATAGCAGTGGGCCAGGAAAGCCCCATGGAGGCTACCATCTGATATGCCACAAAAGCATTCAAACCCATGCCCGGAGCTAAGGCAAAAGGGTAATTGGTCCATAGTCCCATAACAATGCACATTAAAGCGGTGGTAAGACAGGTGGCGGTCAGGCAGGCTGAGAAGGACAAACCTAAACCCTGCAGGTCGGGATTACCGGCAAAGCTCAAGAATTGCGGATTAACAAAAATGATGTAGGACATTGTGAGAAAAGTGGTGATTCCAGCCAGTATCTCAGTTTTGACGTTGGTATTTTGTGCTTTTAGCTTGAAAATTCTCTCCCACATAGATACTCCTCATTTACAGATAATATACCATAAACTATGGATTTACTCCCACAATTTTTTATAGTCTGCAAATCACTTCACATCCCCGGATAAAATAACCAATATTTAACTTCAAGCCAACCAAAGAATTATACCTTTAAACTTTACCCAATACCATACAAACCTTTTGGCACATCCATTGCTAATTACAAATCGGAAACTAGAAACGGTTCAGTCCAAGATGACCCGGAGGGCAGAAAACAAATGAAGATCAAATTTACGCTTAATATGGATAACCTTCTGGTTAACCAGACCCATATCGATAGAATCATCATCTCCTGGATTTCCAATCTCTCCCAGGAAGAGATCTCCTCTCTTTCTCAGAATTGGATCAACGATCAGGATTTCCTTCTCCATAAGATGGATGGTCTCCAAAAGGTAGGGGAATCAAGTTTGACCATTGAACCCTTAACTTCATCATCCAAATCTGCTGGAGAGGAGGTAAGATCTTGAATTCCGTCCTGACCGATCTAATCCAACACATAGAGAAATTTGCAGATAAGTGGAATTTACCGCTTGACTGGTTTTTCAGCCTGAACAACTACGCTCTGGAACGCTTCGGATTTTTCGGTCAGCTGGCCCTTAATCTTGTGATCTTCGCCTTTGCCTTTTTGCTTCTTACCAAGTTTGTAAAAGCAAGTCTCGAGATGGTGAAGTTCGTAGTTCTGCCAGGTCTTATACTTAGTGGAATCACCTCCTATTTTTTGCCTTATACCTTTGTTAACCTATTACCCTTTTGCATAGGGGTAATGGTAATCATAAATCTGTTAAGACCATCTTAAGAAACTTTGAGGGGAAACTTTTGTCAACAGAAAACTGAGATGAGATTTTTGAATAGAAAAAAAAGGCTTTTATGCCCTGTATGCGGAGCGAAACTGAAGGCACGGGGATCTGACCTTCCGGGAAAAAATAAGACAAAATACATCTGCCCCCGCTGCGATTTTGTGATCAAAGGGGATACCTGCTATTTCCCCTCAGAGGGGGAAGAGAACCTGAGATAATTTATTAAGTCCTGTATCTTCGTCTCTGCTATTATTAACATAACCCCACCTTTAGTGGTTTCACAAAATTCTTAACTTAGTTAATCAATATAATTTTTGACAGCTTAAAAAATCAAAGTTGTCGCATCCCCTTTATCAGTGAGCCGAACAAGCCACCCAGGACTACCAAAACCCCGCTGAAAAAGATCAGCACGTGAACGTCCACCCACACCGCCAGAATTCCGGCTAAGGCTAATGATATAGGCCTTAATCCCCAGACCACGGTATTCAGACTGCCGAATATCCTTCCCTGTTTGTCGCGAGGAATTCCGGTCTGAAAGACTACAATCACCAGGACATTAACCAGGGAAAAGGTCAAACCAGCCAAGCCCAAAAGCAGCATAGATAGGGGGAACGAGCCGGAGATGCCAAAAAAGGCCAGGCAGATTCCCCCGAATATGATGCTTAAGATAATCACCGGTCCCTTTCTTTTCACTTCTCCTTTTATACCTAAAAAAAGCGTTCCCGTAAACATACCCACCGAAATGGCAGAGGTCAAAAAACCAAAACCCTCCGGCCCCATCTTCAGCACCTCCTTGACCACCACCGGCAAAAGAATGGCGATGGGAGCGATAAAGAAGTTTATCAAAGAGAATAAAACCATATTCCAGAAGATGACCGATCTATTTTTGATGAAAACCAAACCCTCCCACATATCAGCAAAGAAATGCTGTCTTTGTTTTGCTTCGGTGACCACCATCTCCACTCCCCGGATGAAAAGAATAGCCAGTCCTGACAGCCCGAAGGTAATTCCGTCCAGGATCATAACCCAACCGCTGCCCAATAGTGCCACCAATATACCACCCAAAGCCGGCCCCAGGATTCCGGATAAGTTCCGGGACAGCTGGCTTAACGAATTGGCCCGGGTTAATGAATCCTTTGGCACGATCAGGGGGATAAAGGAATTTAAGGCGGGATTGAAAAAAGCGGTCATGCAGGCCAGGCCCAGAGAGGCTACGTAGATATGCCAGACCTCTAATTCCCCCATAAAAAATAAAATCCCGGGGATTGAAATCAGAACACCTCTAAAAAGATCCGTCCAGATCATAAGTTTTTTTCTATCCACCCGGTCCACATAGGTTCCGGCAAAAGGCCCGGCAATGATAATGGGCAAAGCTGCACATATGGCTACAGTAGCCATGGCAGCGGTGGAACCCGTCCTCTCCAGTACCCACCACATTAAAGCGATCTGAAAAAGATTATCTCCGATTATGGAGATAGTCTGCCCTATCCAGAGAAAAAGGAAATTAAGATTGGAAAAAAGAGAACGGGATTTAAAATCTTTTCTCTGATCAGAATTTTCCATCTGTTCTCTATTCAATTATTCACTCAGAAACTATAGGTAAGATCAATTTACTACAATACGAGTTCAAGCCTAAAAGGTATTCATCGAAATAAATAAAAATGAGATGATTTGACAAAAGGTTTTTTTGACATATATTTGGGAAAAGGAAAGGAGCCTGATGAACCCCATAGATCCCAAAATATTTAAAGCTTACGACATAAGGGGAATCTATCCGGATGACTTAGATGAGGAGATCACCTACAAAATAGGAAGAGCCTTTGTAGCATATCTTCACCCAAAAAATGTGGCAATGGGAAGGGATATGCGAATCTCATCACCACAAATACGGGAAAGCCTCATCCGGGGTATAACCGAGGGTGGATCAGACGTTATAGACATCGGATTATGCAGCACCGACGGGCTTTATTTTGCAGTTGGCAAATTCGGGTATGATGCCGGGATTATGATAACCGCCTCCCATAACCCGCCAGAATATAATGGAATGAAAATGTGCAAAAAGGAAGCAGTTCCTTTATCCGGCGAGCAGGGGATCGACCAGATAAAACAAATGGTTTTAAAAGGGGAATTCCCTGAGACTAAAACAAAAGGGAAAATTAAAAAGAATGATATCCAGGATGAATACATCGCTCATCTTTTATCCTTTATAGATCCCAAAAAGATCAAGCCCTTTAAGATAGTAATAGATGCCGGAAACGGTATGGCGGGCAAGATAGTGCCTGATCTGTTCGAAAAACTACCCTGTGAGATCATCCCTATGTATTTTGAGCTGGATGGCTCATTTCCTCATCACATCCCCAGTCCCATTGAACCGGAGAACATCAAACCCCTTCAGGAACGGGTTTTAAAGGAGAAAGCCGATCTGGGTGCAGCATTTGACGGGGATGCTGACCGGGTGTTTTTAGTGGATGAGGCATCAAATCCATTGGGTGGTGATATGGTCACTGCTTTGGTGGCTAAAAACCTGTTAAAAAAGGAAAAAAATGCCACCGTTCTTTACAATCTGATATGCTCTAAAGCTGTACCTAAAATCATAGAACAGGGAGGGGGCAAAGCCATTCGCACCCGGGTGGGACATGCACTGATCAAACCATTGATGAAAAAACATAATGCTATATTCGGTGGGGAGCACTCCGGACATTTCTACTTCAGAAACAACTGGTTTGCCGATTCCGGTCTAATTGCGCTTTTGGTCTTTCTGGAGCTCATATCAGAGGAAGACAAACCCTTATCAGCTTTGATTAAATCCATAGACACATTTTTCAGGTCCGGTGAGATCAACTTCAGGGTAGAAGATCAATTACAGAAGATGAAACAGGTGGAAGATCACTTTTCGGATGGCAAAATAGATCATCTGGACGGCTTGACAGTGGAATTTAAGGACTGGTGGTTCAATTTAAGACCCTCCAATACCGAGCCTCTGATCAGGTTAAACATCGAAGCCTCCACCCCTCAGATTTTAGAGGAAAAAAAGAGAGAGCTAATTAAGCTGATAGGTTAAATAAGGGGACTTTATTTAGGGGTGGGTGCCCCACAGCTCTGCTGGGGGAAAGCATCCCCGTCCTCTTAGTTGTAGTAACCGCTACTTAACCTGACAATCAACGATTTGTTTTTC
>JBARPA010000310.1:0-2671 GCA_049642665.1 Candidatus Zixiibacteriota bacterium | reverse complement strand
GAGCTTAATAAGCTCAACCCGGCGGTTGTTGGCTTTTCCTTCCGGGGTATCATTGGTATCGATTGGTTTTGACTCTCCCCAGCCTTTTGCCTCCAGTCGAGTTGAGTTGATGTTGTAAGTGGAGACAAGGTAGTCCCTCACGGAATTGGCTCTGTTCTGTGATAGTGTTTGATTGTGCTCATCCGGGCCGTCGCTGTCCGTATGTCCTTCAATTGAAAGTCGCAACTGGGAGTCGTCCTGTAAAAGCTGACCGATCTCTTTCAGCGTTTTGAATGATTCGGCTTTTATCTTGTAGGAATCCACGTCGAAGAGAATGCCGTGCGTAACGATTTTCCCAGTCTCATCAAGCTGCTCTCGCATGCTTTTGCCCCCCTCAGCGAAGCGGAATCCCCTGAAAAGGGTCGGATTTTTGGGCTCCTTGTATGGACGATGGCGCAAACGAAAGCCGACTGGATTGAAGTCTTCTACTTTCGGCACGTTGGCAACTCGTTCCTGGTCGACATAGCACTTGATCGAGCGCTTGGTGGCCATGATCCGCATGTTGTGGATGCCCTTTGTGAGTTTGCTGGACAGGGTCTTATCGGCTAATGTCTTGCTCTTGATAGAAAGGAAGGTTGCATCTTTGCTGTATACTAAGAATTGGCCGATATTCTCCCCTTTGTCATCCACCCAGTAAATATAAAAGTAGTTTCCAGACTGGTCGGGACCGTTATCGTAAAACTCCAGCTCCACGGTATACATAAGCGGCAGCGATGCGTCCGGCATTTTAGGGCGAATGAAACCGTCATCTGTAGCCATGATCCAGAACTCTTTGCCCAATCTGACAACTTCATACACTCCGCGGTCCAGGTTCCAGCGATAGGGAAACTCGCCTTCCTCATCTGCTTTCATATCATCATAGAACATAACTTTGTCGCCGGGGATGAAGTCATACTTCGTGTAGAGAGTCATATCCTCGGCCACCGCGCCGGAGGCTGGCTTTGCCTCTCCCTCAACAGACGTCACGGCAGACACCTGAGTAGGCTGCTCCTCGCCCGTGTAACGATAATATTCCTTTGGAACTTCCTTTGAGACCATTTCGACGGTCTGGGCCAATGCCGCCCGGACCGCCTTTTCCATGGGCTCGTTGGAATAGATACTCATATCGCCTGACAGCTCCACATCTTCCACCCAATCTCCAGCGGTCATGTCGGCTGTCCATTTGCTCGATTTGCCCTCGATTGATTTGGCCTTCAGGACCTTCCCGGTGGAGCTTTCGATGAGTTTAACGTCCATTTCGATCTTGGCTGACTTCGCCTCCACTCCGATTTTTCCAAGCGCCTTCTTCTTCAGTCCGCCCAGCCCACCACCTTCCTTGACTTCGGGTTCGAACTTTGTCACGGTCCCGGTCACCTGCAGGTCGGCAGAGCCACCTGCCAAAACGATGAATTTCTCATTGTTGGCCAGAGCGGTTGACAGCATCTCTCCGATTGCAGATGCCATATCATGGCTGCACGCGCTCGCCTCAGTCTTGATTTCGCTCACAGAGATGCGGGCCTTGTTCCCCTGGTAGGTTAATGTCTCTTTAACCTCAGCCAGGGATAAAGCATAACCTAACAAAAGGGTAAACACAATGATCGCTGAAATAAGCCATCCCAAAGAAAATCTGTTTTGCATTATGGCCTCTTTCCTATTCCTGGTGCTGTATTGCACCATTTGGTTTTATTGTTTTTTAATGATTTTATGTAGGTAGAAATGATATTCGATTCCATAAACTCTCCTTAGATACTTATCTGAACGTTAATTCTCCAATAGAGATAGCAAACGAAACAAATTTCATAAACTAACACGATAACTTTCTGCATGTTTGCAGGGTTGGAGCATTGCCTCACGACCATTAAAGGTACTTCCTGGTCCTGAGGTTGTCAAGCTTTTTATAAACAGTTTTACCAAACAACAATTCTGCCCATCGACTCAGAGGATCCTTCTGCAGAAGACGAAGGTGGTGCAGTATGAATACCCTGATCGGATGAGATTCGGACTCTGCTAATTTGCTCAGAAGGACTGAAACCACAATTATTTTGTGCACCTCAGTGTAACCTCAACTGAAGCAAAATCAGATTCCTGATTAACCTATTGCATACCCGGGGCAAGTTCACACCCAATAAATGTCAAACATAAATTTCACTGCTGATGTAAACTAATTGAAGCGTTTCTTTTAAAGAATAACCTCTTTATGGAGGCTTCCAGGAAATTTTCTGCAAAAATCCCATAACTCATTTAGAACAAACAAAGTAACTAAGTTTTAATAGCTTGACGAAGACTGGATTTAAGTTATTTTAATTAAAATGATTTTTTTACCCCTGGTACAAAGGAGCACTGATGTATAAAAGGATCTTTTTCGTGATCATAATTATTTTCCTATTTATAAATTCCACATCTTTGGCTAAGGATGATCCTGACACCTGTGAGGTTTTATCGGTTAACGACATATTACCATATTCCCACGTGGAGGTGGGAGTTAGGGTATTAACGGATCAGGAGTTGGCAGGTGTGGATATTCCATTAACCTGGGGAAATTCTGGTGCAACTGAGATTATCTGCGATTCTATTAGCTGGTCTGATTGGTTCTGGACTAATACTGCAACAGATTACTCCGGCAAAGAGGGAGGGCTATTTGAAGATTATATTG
>JBARPA010000309.1:0-6277 GCA_049642665.1 Candidatus Zixiibacteriota bacterium | reverse complement strand
CTCTAATATTGATCAAAAAAGATCAGCTTCATCCAGGAATCTCTCTCCAGCAGAATACGGATCATCTTCTCCTTTAAGCACGTTCTCAGCTATCTTATCTAAATTTAAGTTGGAGAAAACCCTTTTTTCAAGCACTTTTTTTATTCTGCTTTCAATTATCTCTTTGAGTTCAGCTTTCACTTGCTCTTTTCTTTTTTGCTGTAAGATTCCATTTTCAGAAAGGAATATCTGGTGGGCTACAACTTTGGATAAAAGCTCTTCTATTCCCACGTCATTAATAGCCTGAGTAGCCACCACCGGATAATCCCATTTCTCTTTTTCCCTTTTCAGATCCAGTATGGATTCAAGTTCGGTTATGATTCTATTTGCCCCTTCTCTGTCGGTTTTATTGACCACGAAAATATCTGCTATCTCCATTAATCCAGCCTTCATAGCCTGAATAGAATCTCCGGATTCAGGAACAAAGACTACCACCGTTGTATCGCAGGTATTTGCTACATCTAATTCCACCTGTCCCACCCCCACGGTCTCTATGATGATGAAATCTTTTCCAAAGGCATCCAAAACCAGTGCCACCTCTTTGGTGGTAGTAGCTAAGCCCCCAAAGGATCCGCGGGTAGCCATGCTCCTTACATAAACGTCCTGGCACAAGATGAGATTCTGCATTCGGATTCTATCCCCTAAAAGAGCACCTCCGGTAAAAGGGCTGGTGGGATCCACTGCGATAATTCCCACTTTGTTTTTTTGCATAGACAATTTAGAGGCGAGTTTATCCACCAGAGTGCTTTTTCCCGAACCCGGGGGACCGGTAAAGCCGACTTTGTAAGCTTTTCCTGATCTGGGGTAAAGCCGGGCTAAAAGCTTATGATAATCATCCCTTTGATTCTCCACAAACGAAATTACCCGGGATAAGGCAGTTGTGTCTCCTTTGAAGAATTTATCTAAGGTGGTCATGATTATATCTCAACAATTCTTAAGTCTTTGATTCTTAACTGCAGCTTGGAGTTTCCATTCCAGGTATTTCTCTCGATCACGTATACCAAATCTATCTTGATTCTCTTCATAGACAGCGGTTTGACCCAATCCCCGAATCCAAACCCAATAGCATCAAAAATCCTGTTGTTTTTCTTAACCTTGATCTTGAGATGATTGTAACCAACCACATAGGGCTCTCCCAGAATTTCCAGATTCCTGGTTAAAAATACAGGATGGAGGTTTTGCGGACCAAAAGGTGCGAAAAGATTAAGCATATCCACCAATTTATCATCGATGGAATCGAATTCCAGCTCGGAATCTATGGTCAGTTTAGGAACCAGCTTCTCCTGTTTCAATCCAATTTTGGAGATTGCTCTGAACTTCTCTCTGAATTTATTGATATTTTTGGGGTCGATGGAGAGTCCGGCTGCATATTTATGTCCCCCAAATTTTGATAGAAAATTACTACATTCCTTCAGGGCATCGTACATATCGAAACCGAAGATGCTACGGGCGGATCCTTTTCCTTCGTTCTTATCCACGGCGATCAAAATCGTGGGGCGATGATATCTCTCCACCAATCTGGAGGCCACGATACCTATTACCCCCTGATGCCAGCCTGAAGAGGCTAATACGATAGCTTTGTCCTGGTTTAAATCCACCTCTTGCTCGATCATCTCCAGGGCTTCATCTAAGGTGGTCTCATCAATTTTTTTTCTTCGGATGTTCTCCTGATTTAGCTCCCGGGCCAGCTGAGAACCTAACTGTTCATCTTTAGTGGTTAAAAGCTTTATGGCTTTAACCGCATCACCTAATCTACCCACTGCATTAATTCGGGGTGCTAAAATGAAAACCACCTGCCCGGTTCCGATATCTTTCCCCATCAGCCCGGAGATGAAGATCAATGATTTGAGTCCGGGTTTGGTGGTCCGGACAATCTGATTTATCCCGAACTTGGTCAGAATTCGGTTCTCGTTGATCATGGGCACGATATCAGCGGCAGTACCCAAAGCCACCAGGTCCAGATGTTCCTCCAGTTCCGCTTCATTCTGGTCCAGTCTCCTATAAAGTGCCTGAGCCAGTTTAAAAGCTACTCCCACTCCGGAGAGCTCACCCCCGGGGTAATTTTTCCCCTTTTGTTTGGGATTTACAATGGCCACTGCCGGAGGTAAGATATCGGAGAACTCATGATGATCAGTTATAATGCAATCGATACCCCTTTGGTTGGCAAATTCAACCTCCTTAACGGCTGTTACGCCACAATCCACAGATATAAGAAGTTTCACTCCTCTTTTCTCCGCTACCAGGATTCCCTCCTCTGAAAGGCCATAACCTTCTTTTAGCCTATTAGGGAGATAGTAGGAAACAGTGGCACCCAATCTATTTAAAACCAGAAAGACCAGGGAGGTGGCAGTTATCCCATCCACATCATAGTCCCCGAATATCATGATCCTCTGATTATCCTTGAGGGCGTAAAGGATACGATCCACTGCTTTATCCATCTCCCCTAAAAGGAGAGGGTCCAAAAGATTCGAAAGATCAGGATAAATGAATCGCTTGGCCTGTTCGGGTGTGGTTAATCCCCGATTTATTAATATTTTGACAATCCCTGGAGGTAAGGATAAAGATGCCGCAATCTCCTGGGTGATCTTAAGCTCGGGATCTGATTCAAATTCCCATTTTGGTCTTATCTGATTCATCTTTACATAAAAGGCCAAAGCAGACCCTAAGCCGAGTTCTGTGATATTCAGATAACGATCATCAATCTTGGGCACCCGTTACCGAATGCCTCCAGCGACCTACCCGGAAGTGATAGCGAAGCAGGCGGCTTCTCCTTCCCTATTTGGTCTTGCTCTCGAGTGGGGTTTGCCAGCTCCCGAAGTCACCATCGAGACTGGTGGTCTCTTACACCACCGTTTCACCTTAGCCCCGCCCTGTGGCGGGGTTGTCTTGTTTCTGTGGCACTTTCCGTTCCTGAAAGACTCTCAGGACCCCCGAGTTACGGGGCACTCCGCCTTGGAGAGCTCGGACTTTCCTCCCCGGAAACGAGGCGATCGTCTGGTCTACCTTGGCCTAAGTTATTATATTCTTCTCCTTTTAAATACGATAAAAAACTACATAACTTATAACTACTTTCAATTCCAGCTGGTTCTGTAATTGGGCGCCTCCTTGGTGATGGTCACATTATGAGGATGACTCTCCTTAAGTCCGGCTTCAGTTACCCGGACAAGTTTAGCCTTCTTTTTCAGCTCATTTATATTTCTGGTGCCACAGATACCCATCCCCGAACGGAGGCCTCCAATCAGTTGATACACTGATTCAGAAAGGGGTCCTTTGTAAGGCACCCTTCCCTCAATTCCTTCGGGAACAAGCTTTTTGATATCAGTTTTCTCTTCCTGAAAATATCTATCCTTGCTCCCGGCCCTCATGGCTCCCAGAGAACCCATTCCCCGATATATTTTATAGCTTCTACCTTCCAGAAGAATAGTCTCTCCCGGGCTTTCCTCTGTTCCAGCGAAAAGGCTGCCTATCATCACCGCATCCGCACCAGCAGCTATTGCCTTGGTTATATCCCCGGAGTACTTTATTCCTCCGTCAGCAATCACCGGGATATTGTGTTTTTCAGCCTCCTCGGTACAGTCCATTATAGCGGTAATTTGAGGCATCCCGGCCCCGGTTATAACCCTGGTGGTACATATGGAGCCCGGTCCAACGCCCACTTTTATACCATCCGCTCCGGCCAGAATCAAATCCCTGGTCCCCTCCTTTGTTGCTACATTACCGGCTATCAGAGGTAATTCGGGGAATTTATTTTTGATTTTCTCCACGCCCTGAATCACTCCCTTTGAATGACCATGCGAGGAATCGATCAACACCACATCCACCTCCTCATTCATCAAAGCTTTGGTGCGATCTATCATATCCTTTGCCACCCCAACAGCTGCCCCCACCCGTAATCTTCCTCTCTGATCTTTGCAGGAGTTGGGAAATTGAAGTTTCTTCATTATATCCTTGACCGTGATTAATCCCTTCAAATTCTTCTTTTTATCCACGATCAAAAGTTTCTCGATCCTGTTCTTGTGTAAGATCTCTTTGGCTTCCTCTAAATTAGTACCCTCGGGCACGGTGATAAGATTTTTCTTGGTCATCACCTGGAATATCTTTTTGTTCAGATTTTTTTCGAATCTGAGGTCTCGGTTGGTCAAAATGCCAACCAGTTTGCCTTTCTGAGTAATGGGTATGCCGGAGATGGAGAATTTTTTCATCATCTCCAGGGCATCGCCAATTAATTTATCCGGAGGCAGGGTAATAGGATCCACGATCATCCCGCTTTCCGAACGTTTCACCTTATCCACCTCTGAGGCCTGGCGTTTGATGGTCATGTTTTTATGAATCACACCCAGACCACCCTCTCGGGCAAGGGCAATGGCTAAATTCGATTCGGTCACCGTGTCCATGGCTGAACTAAGAATGGGAATATTCAGCTCTATATCTTTGGTAACTTTAGTTGAGAGCTCAGTATCCTTGGGCAAAACCTCCGATTTTGCTGGGATCAACAGAACATCATCGAAGGTTAATCCAATTTTGTTAATTTCTTTGAGCATGAATTTATTCTCCTATCCAGGTTAAGATTCTTCCGCAGCTGTCGCAAGTTATGATACTATCCCCCCTCCGAATCTCCTGGATTCTCTGAGGGGGCAGGGATTTAAAACAGGCGCCGCAAGCCCTTTTTTTCACCACCACCACCACATGGTTTCCCACACCTTTTTTAATCCTCTCGTAGTCAGCCATTATCCTTTTATTCACCTTCTCTGTAATCGCTTTTCTCTCTTGCTCTTTGGTCTCGACTGTGGAGCCGATGGAATTCATTTTCTTTCTCAAAGTAGCAAGTTGCTCGTTGTTATCTTTGTTTACCTCTTCATTTTTTTTCTCATACTCGGCAATCTTCTCTTTGAGATCATCAACCGAAGCCATCAACTCCAGGATCTTTTCCTCATTTTCAGAGATTTTCAACTTCTTGTTAGCGATTTCTGTGATCAGGGCATCATACTCCCGGTTGGTTTTAATTACCTTCATCTGGTCCTGGAACTTCTTGAGCTCCTGGCTTAAGGAATCCACCTCGGTTTCCAAACTTTTTCTCAAGAGATTCTGTTCGGTGAGATCTTTTCTCAACTGCTCCAGGGTGGTAGAGGTTTCCTCGATCTCCCTTTCCAGATTGTTTATCATATCCGGAAGGTAATCCTTTGATCTTTCCAGCTCGCCCAATTCATAATCGATCTCCTGTAATCTTTGAAGCTTCTCTAACTCTTTTTGCATTTTTTAAAGGCTCCTTAATCTATAAACAAAAAAGTGCACCCAAACCGGTGCACTTTTTTCAAGTGTTTGCTCTCCAGGAGAGCTATAATGTTTTTGTAATTCAGATGTGATTTAGATGGCCTTTGGCCTTCTGAAAACATCCTTATGGTTTGAACTCCTTCAGTTTTTAAAGAACGATTTACCTTATGGTGGGCAATACAGGATTCGAACCTGTGACCTTTCGGATGTGAACCGAACGCTCTAACCAACTGAGCTAATCGCCCACGTATCTGGTTAACGGTGAACTGTTAACCATAAACTGTTAACTATCTTGGGCCCACCAGGATTCGAACCTGGGACCCACTGATTATGAGTCAGTTGCTCTAACCAGCTGAGCTATGGGCCCTTCTTTTATAAATTACGGCAAAAAAGTGCCATGTCAAGAATTTTTTTCTTGGAATTTTAAAAGGTTACTTCAATTATTATACTTCTCTGGGCTCAGGCCCTTTATATTCGTAGTTTGTATCGCCCAGTCTTCTCATCGGTTTTTCCAGAGATCTTTCCTCATAAGCGTGTGCTACCAATCCAGGAACTCGGGAGATGATGAAAAATCCCTTGCCCAATCTCCAGTCAAATCCCATATCCGAGATAACTGTGGCGATGGCCCCATCCACATTTATGGGTAATTTCTTGCCGGTTGTCTCAAAAAGCTCCTTTTCCACTGCTTGAGCTAAATCCATGTGTTTTCTTGAGAATTTTAGCCTTTTAGCCATCTCAAAGAGCTTAACCGTCCTGGGATCGGTCTTGTGTAACCTGTGACCGAATCCCGGGATCCTTTTTTTTCTAGAGGAGAAATCCTTCACCAGATCTTTAGCTAAGGAGGCAGCATCATCTCCCTTTTGCATCCATTCTTGAAGAATTCTGGCACACTGCTCAATAGCTCCGCCATGCCAGTCACCTATGGTCAGAACACCACCTGCAACAGCAGCATTTAAAGGATTCCCAC
>JBARPA010000308.1:0-5245 GCA_049642665.1 Candidatus Zixiibacteriota bacterium | reverse complement strand
ACCATTCTCATCCCAGCTAATAAACCAGGCATTTTGATGAGCCTCATTAAAAATATCCCAGGCAGTTAACTGCTGCTGATCCGGGTCCACCCCTGCTTTTGCAGACAAAGCTAAAAGTAGGAGCAGCCCTGATATAATAAAGATTTTCTTCATTTTCTATACCCCTTATTTAAAGGTTATTGAGCAATCTGACAAAAAAACTCTGATTTTTTCCTTACGTGAAACCTGTGAAATATCCCCGCATATCGAAGCCCCTTACTCCCAAAAAAGTATCTACTTAGTTATGGTATTTCCGCCGTTTTTTGTTCTTAGAATCTGACCGTGCTCTGCCACAGCCCACCCATGCTCTCTATCTAAGAAGAAGGTGTCAAAGATGTATCCTTTAAGAACCGGGGTTAACTGTTCTATCCATGTTTCACCACCGTTAGAAGTGTGGAGAATGGAGTTCAAACCTTTACCTACCCAGCCATAGTGTTCATCGATCATAATAAGGTTATCAAGCCAAGCTCTGAAAACCTCTGTTTGGGGAGTCCAGTTCTTCCCAGCATCCGTGGTATGAACTATCCAGGAAAAGAGGCTGTCAGTAAATGGCTGACTGATATATACCAGACCCCACCATTTTTCGAAATCAACATAAGCAATCCCCCCGGTGTTAGCCGGGCGGTCAGCAACTTTGTTCCAGGTCACGCCCCCATCAGAAGTCTGAACTATATCCGACTTGCCATATTCTATACCTATATCAGCGAAACCGTTCAGCGAGTCAAAGAAATGAAAACCACCCACTCCGGTTGAAAGGGACCAGTTTTCACCCCCATCAGTGGTCCGGAGAAAATAGCCACCACCATATATCGAGCCATGATTTATGTCCACAAACTGAAGCTCATGGAATGCGTGAGAGACTACCCTCTCCTTGAGTGACCAGCTCTTTCCTCCATCAGTGGTATGAGCGATAATACCAACGCTGCCGACAACCCAGCCATTATTACGATCTATGAAGAATACTTTTCCTAATCCTATTGCTGAATTCGAGTAAGGAAGTTTCTGTTTGACCCAGCTATTCCCTCCATCGGTAGTGTGGAATAACGTGAATTGCCAATCATAACTCCTTGCTCCTACCCACCCGTAATTTTCATCCACAAAGCTAACACTCAATAAATCCACGTCCTCCCCCACATACAAAAGCTCCCAGCCGGATTGGATGGTGGGCTTGGTGGATTTACTGCAACTTAGACTGAAAAGCAAAACCAAACCCAAAGACAAAATCAAAATCTTTTTCATTATCTAACTTTCCACATTGAGGAACTTATTTAGTTAAAGGATTTCCTCCGTTTTTTGTTCTCAGAATCTGACCGTGCTCTGCCACAGCCCAGCCATGCTCCCTGTCAATGAAACAGATATCAAAAATATAGCCTTTAAGAGCAGGGGTTAACTGCTCCTTCCAGGTCTCGCCTCCATTAGAGGTGTGCAGAATGGAGTTCAAACCTTTACCTACCCAGCCATAGTGTTCATCGATCATAATAAGGTTATCAAGCCAAGCTCCTCTGAAAACCTCGGTCTGGGAAGTCCAGGTATTGCCACCATCTGTGGTGTGGACTATCCAGGAAAAAAGACTGTCAAAAAAAGGCTGGCTGATGAGCATCGCTCCCCAAGCTTTTTCCAAATCAATAAAATCAAAACCAGCCAGATAAGGAGAACACTCCGCGACCTCCTGCCAGGTTACACCTCCGTCAGAAGTTTTTAAAATGTAATCTCGATTCATAGCAAAACCATTCAAGGAATCGAGAAAGTCAAATCCGGATACTCCCGATGAAAAGGACCAGTTTTCACCCCCATCTGTGGTTCGAAGAAAAGCCCATCCTCCTGCCCCGATCCAACCGTGATTTAGATCCACAAACTGGAGATCATATAAAGAATGATCAACCACTCTCTCCTTGAGAGACCAGCTCTTTCCTCCGTCAGTGGTATGAGCGATAATACCAATAGTGCCTACTAACCAGCCATTCTCCCGATCGATAAAAAAGATTTTTGTTGCAGACACAGCCCAACTGGAGTAGGGTAGCTTTTGCTTTACCCAGGAATCCCCTCCATCTGTGGTATGGAACACAGGAAACTCCCACTCTCCCCTGGCCACGATCCAGCCGTAATCTTCGTCCACAAAGCTGACACTTTTTAAATCCACATCCTCCCCCACATACAGAAGCTCCCAGCCGGATTGGATGGTGGGCTTGGTGGATTTACTGCAACTTAAACTGAAGAGCAAAACCAAGCCCAAAGAGGTAATCCAAAGTCTTTTCATTCTATTCCCTTGTACAAAACAACTAATCTGTCATCTGAGACTTAAAGTATCATATCCAATTGTTAAGAATTTGTCAAGTATTTTTTGGTCTTATCTATTTAGTTATGGGATTTCCTCCGTTTTTTGTTCTGAGAACCAAGCCATGGGCTCCTATAGCCCAGCCATTATTTCTATCTAAAAAGAAGATATCGTGTATACTTCCTATAAAAGAGGGCAACAACTGCTCCTTCCAGGTTTCACCATCCGAAGTGTGAAGAATAGCGGGCCCTTGGTGAGTTCCTTTACCTGCCCAACCGTGGTATTCATCGATCATAATGAGATGCCGGATTTGAGCTCCTCTGAATAACTCGGTTTGGTAAATCCAGGTCTTGCCACCGTCTGTGGTGTGCACAATTCGACAAAAGAATGTATCGAAAAATGCTTGTCTGAACTCATCTATTCCCCAACCTTTTTGTAAATCTACAAAATCAAAGCCACCCCTATAAAGGGGGCGCTCGGCAACCTCCTGCCAGGTAACACCCCCATCGGAAGTTCTTAAAATATAATCTCGATTCCCACCAAAACCATTCAAGGAATCGAGAAAATCAAAGCCGGATACTCCCGATGAAAAGGACCAGTTTTCACCTCCATCTGTGGTTCGAAGAAATGCCCATCCTCCTGCTCCAATCCACCCATAATTTATGTCCACAAACTGAAGCTCATATAAAGAATGATCAACCACTCTCTCCTGAAGAGACCAGCTTTTCCCTCCGTCTGTGGTGTGTGCGATAATCCCTGTGCTGCCTACTACCCAACCATTATACCGATCAATAAAAAACACTTTTCCAATTAAACTTGCCCAATTAGAATAAGGGAGCTTCTGCTTCACCCAGGTGTTCCCCCCATCAGTGGTGTGGAATACTATAAATTCCCAATGACTTCTTGCTCCTACCCAACCGTAATCTTCGTCCACAAAGCTGACACTCAATAAATCCACGTCCTCCCCCACATACAAAAGCTCCCAGCCGGATTGGATGATGGGCTTGGTGGATTTACTGCAACTTAAACTGAAAAGCAATACCAGGCCCAAACAGGTAATCCAAAGTCCCTTCATTCTATTCCCCTGAATAAAATGATTATCTATTATCAGTCAATTTATATATAACCAGTTATTAACAACTGGGCAAGTGTTTTTTGTTGATTTAAGAGAAAAGTGATGTCGATGATTGACTCAGCCGACCTCTTTATTTCAAAACAGTTGATTTTATATGGGAATTTTGTACTGGATAGAAAAGTCTAAAGCGGTTAAACAAGAAAAATCTCTTGCGAAAAACATTTGAATTAACTATAATTTTTATCTGAATGATATACTTTGTACATTTTGATTTCAAACTTTAATACCTCGAGGTGCAGAATGCATAAGCCTCTATGTAAAAAAACCTTTCTTTATCTTTTGCTCTGTTTTGTTTTTACTTTTTTGAGCCAGGTGTCTTCAATCCAAGCTCAGCCTGAAAAAATAGCAAGCCCGGTAAAACCACCCCAGACAAAAGTTTCACCTGTGGTGGATACGGTTCACGGGGAGATCATTACTGATCCATTTCGCTGGCTGGAAGATGGTGAAAACCCGGAGGTCCAGAAATGGACAAAGGAGCAGAACGAATATACCCGCTTCTGGTTGGATAGGTTTCCCCAGAGGAGCTCAATCTCCAAACGCCTGGAAGAGCTTATGAGCATAGGTTATTTGGGTACTCCATTAGTACGGGGAGATTGGATCTTCAACAGAAAAAGATCTGGGACAGAGAATCAACCAGTACTCTATTTACGGAAGGGTCTAAAGAGCTCACCTGAGATGGTGATTGATCCCAATACCTGGAGTGTGGATGGCACTATTGCCATGGACTGGTGGGTTCCCTCTGATGACGGATCACTCATTGCCTATGGAGCATCGATGGGAGGAAGCGAAAAAAGCACGCTTTACATTCGGGATGTGTCCACAGGTAAGGACCTTTCGGATACCATTCCCTATACCCGCTATGCTGATGTGGCCTGGTTAAAGGACAAAAGCGGTTTTTACTACACCCGCTATCCTGCGCCCGGAACGGTGCCAGAGGGTGAGGAGAACTACCATCAGCACGTTTTTTTCCATAAATTAGGAACCTCATACAAAAACGATCCTCTGATTTTTGGCGAGGGTCGCCCCAAAGAGGAGATGCCCGGGATATTACTTTCTCCTGATGGTCGTTATCTTTTACTTTCGGTGTGGCAGGGATGGTCCAAATCGCAGATTTATTTTAAAGACCTCAAAGAAGGGAAAGAATTCATACCCGTGGTTAAAGATCTGGAAGGACTTTTCTGGGGGCAGATATTGGATAATACCCTTTATCTATTCACCAATTATGACGCCCCTCATTATCATATTTATGCAGTGGATCTTAAAAATCCTGAGCCTGAAAACTGGAAGGAGCTGATTCCGGAATCCGGTGCCATATTTCAAAATTTCGATGTAGTGAATAATCACCTGGTGGTGGAAGCTATGGAGAATGCTTATTCCCATCTTAGAATATATACTTTGAAGGGAGAATTCAAAAAGGAGATAGCATTGCCCACCATGGGTTCAGTCTTCGGGGTACAGGGTGAATGGGATTCAAACGATCTGTTCTTTGGTTTTCAATCATTTTTCCTTCCCATCACGGTTTATCATTATGATATGGAATCGGGGGAACTGGAGGTATTTGATCAGCTTAAAACCGATCTGGATTTCTCCGGTTTTGAACACAAACAGGTATGGTATAAATCCAAGGACGGGACTGAAGTATCAATGTTTATCGTTCACAAAAAGGGTCTCAAATTGAATGGTAATGATCCCACCCTCCTGACGGGTTATGGTGGTTTCAACGTGTCTTAGACCCCTTATTTTTCAGAGGGTATTTATTTCTGGCTGGAGAATGGGGGTGTCTTTGCTCTTCCCAA
>JBARPA010000307.1:0-5148 GCA_049642665.1 Candidatus Zixiibacteriota bacterium | reverse complement strand
GCCTACGGACTTTTCATTCTTTTTTCCCCCAATCCCCCCACCCATGGAGGTCTAAAGACCTCCGCTACAAATTAAAAACCTCTTTCCCAATTCATCGTTAGGACACAGAGGTCCACCCCTATTTTCTCCTGTGAAAAATTCCCACACCAAAAATATGAATCTTTATTCACTACCTACCATTGGTTTTTGTGGGGGAGGGCCGTTTTTGTAAAGGTAATTGACCAGATAGACCACATCGGATATGGTTACTTCGCCACTGGCATTGACATCCCCGGTCCATCCGGGGAGAAGACCGGAACCACTCCGGAAAAGATAATTGACGATGTAAACGAGATCTATAGTGTCCACGATTCCATCCAGAATCACATCCCCTGGCAAATAAATACCAATCGCATTCAAATCCAAAAGTTTGGCATAGATGTCTGTGTTAAAGGTCTCCCAGTTGCGGTAATCCACCCAGGAAATTCCTACTGTGTTTTGATGAATAGCTATCTTATACATATACCAATCAGCATATTCACCATCCGGGCTGGATAATGAACCTGGTGGAATATTAATGCGGTAGTTTTCTCCCTGTGGTTCACCTGATGCAATAAATCTCTGAGCCCAGAGATTGCGGTTAGTTCCCGTTCTCCAATCAGACCACAGGATTACATATCCATCTGAGCTGTCCACGGCTATTCTGGGTGCATGCCATATATTTACCAGATCAATTACATCGTTGACAATTCTGGCTGAGTCTAAAGGTATCCCTAAAGTGTCAAAGGTTTGAACCCATACCCCATTATTGGGATAAGTCCACATGGTGTCATTGGCATTGAAGGTCACTATGAAATTACCTTCACTTGAGGAGGCCAGATCAGGAAAAGATCCATAGTCCCATTTAGAAGAGCAGGGTGCGAAAAAAGGGAAGACCTTGGTTTTTGGAGTTCCTGATGGATCGTAAATACGGGCTAAGGGTGTAACAGGGCTTGCTGGTTTACACATAACACATCCGGTCCAGCAGATAAAAAAGTAACCTTGGGGGTTAAAAGTCACATAAGGGTATTGGGTGAACCAGCAACACAGACGGTGGTTAGAAGCACTGGTGTCACTGACTAAAAAGTTGTTCCCTATTTTTTCGCCTGAAGCGTCAAATAGCTGGGCGAAGACATTTCTACCAGTCGAATCTACAGTTTGCCAGACTATAACAAAGTTGCCCCCACTATCCAGAGCTACACTGGGATAGGAATCGACGGATTCAGGGTCTGTTCTATCCACATCCACCTGTTGCCGGGACCATGTGGGTTGTCCCAGAGAATCAAAACCCATTGCCCAGATATCCATAATATAATCCTCATCGATTTCTACTGAAGTGCCCCAGGTGATCACGAAATAGCCGGAAGGAGACATGGCGATAGAAGGTGAATTATTTGATAGAATATTCGTATCGGAAACAAGCACGGGATTCCCGGCACGATTACCAAAGGAATCAAAGCGTTGAAAATAGATCTGGCGGTTATTATGCTCCAATCCACGATCGCACCAAACGATTACAAAGTTTCCAGAACTATCAAAGGAAATTCCAGAATAAAAGTGCGGAATATCTTCCAGGCTATCTGGATTTACTAAAAAATCGTGAAAAGTTAAAGCATGGATCTGAATAGTAAACATAAAAAAGATTATGGCAATAATAGCCCCGCAGGGGATTAGGATTTTGGGCTTCAAAATTAACCTCCTTATAAATCTCCCTAAATCATAGGATTAAACCCCGTTGTTGTACCTGATAATTTACTAAAATTTACTTGACAAGTATAATGAAACATATTATATTTGTCAATAGAAAGTTTGGGCTTTTTGACTTCGTAGGATTTTTTTAGAATATTATCCCCTTGTGGTATAAGGGAGAGGGATTTTAAATTTTGCTTTAAGAATTAAATTTAAGTAATTCATTGTTTTAATAGAAAAAAGGGATGTTTTTCTATTAATGTTTTTGCGGGATTACCAGATTCCAGAACCCCGTCCACCTCCAAGAGGTAAATATATTCTTTTGATGTATATTAAATTAGACATCTAACCATAAATGGCAAGGAGGGTCTTTATGTTCAATAAAAATCAAGACCATAAGGGCAGGATTCACTCCAAAGCTGCAGCTTTCTTTTTATTCTTTTTGTTTTTGGGAATGGCAACAGGAAATGTCCCTGCTGATCCCATGAGCTGCATAGATTTGGATTATGAATCGTTATATTTCTATATGACCAGTGGCTCAGCTGAGTACCAGGTTCCTTTTCCGGTTGGGCAGGTGGTTTTCAGCGACACCGCAGTGAGAGCTATTCATATGAACATCACCTGGAATTCCACAGAACTCAGTTTCGTGGGAGTTGATTTCAGTCCCTACACTGACAGCTTTCCTGGGGATGACATCGATACCTCTTACAACTTAATAACCGCTGGAAATGTAGAGTTGGAGATAAGCTACCTTGATTCTTTTCCCCAAAGTTTGGCAACAATGGTGGCAAAACTCTGGTTAAAACCGAAATGCTTCAGATCCGGAGATCACTCAATGGTATCTTACAATGGACAATGCCCCAACAATTTCATCGTTGATCCTGGTGGAAAATTGTATGGACCAGATATTTACAGTGGTTACGTTTCTATGGCTTATATCCCGCATACAATGAGCCCGGTTGACGACTCATCCAGAATTAACGATACTTTAGCTCTGGAGGTTCAATACAGCTACGACTTCACTGCTGAGAATGGCTTTTACAGCTGCTGGGAGTACTCCAGGGATAGCCTGGATGTGGTGGATGTGGTTAAGGGCTCTCTTATCTCATCAGATCCCAGCTGCAGCATCGATGTATCGAGTGACCCGGCTAAACTCTTTATCTGGTATACTGGCTCAGTTAACTCCGCTTCTTCCCCCGAACCAATATACTATATAAAGTTTCATAACAAGATGAATGCTAATTACTCTGAAGCTACCATTATAAGAACATCAGATACATTATATATCTGCATTGGAGAGAGTTCCGACCTCTCAAGCGTTATTGTCACACCTGATACAGCCACTTTAGCCACCTATTATCAGGCAACTATGAAATTCAAGCAGTATTATGCTTACAACAATCGGACTAACCAACGGTTCCCGGTAGATCTTTCACATAACTTCTACGTTAAACTAATGAATGAGAACAATGCTTCGAAATTTAAAATCGACAACTCGCAGTGGACCCTGATCGATTGGAGCGGATTTCAACCTGTGCCGGGCACTTATTGGTATTGGGTAATGGAGGCTGGTACGGGTGACCGTCAGTTTAAAAATGATCTCTCTTCTCAACAAAACATCTGGCCCACATCTTCTCCCACCATTTTTCACAGCATTAGCTGGCAGATGGTAAATACCGGATCAGATCTTGGATGGCAGGTGGCTAATATTCTACCTGATATTACCAAACTAAAGGATGTGGGATCTAATCTGGTTCTAGACACATCCAATGGCCTTGTGCTGGTGGAAGATTCATTTGAGGTCAAGCAATATTATCCAGATCCCGGATGTCCCTTTGTCTTTGTGTGGAATGGAACGGAATTCGAAGAGGATAATACTATCCTGGCTGCATCTGAGATTAAACCAATAGAGCCGGCAGATGATTATTATCTACTACGCAAAAACCTGGTGCCCGTAAACGATGAATACCGGATTCAGATACGGGAATTCGAGAACGAGGTATCCTACATAGACCAGGTAAGACTAGTGGCTGTAGATCACAGCCCGGGGATTAAAGTTGCAGTTACACCTCAAGGAAAGATTTTCGGATATGAAAGGGAGTTTGAGCCAGTCGCCTGTGTGGATCACAATGGCAGAGACCGCCTGGCTGAGATCAGAAACAAAGATGGGATTTATTTTGAATCAGAGGAGCCCGGGTATCTGGTCCTGACTTGTGGTAAGAAGCCTGATTTACCCAATGCTGTATACGGACCGGCTCCCCCGGACCCGCCACAAAAAAGGTATGGAGTCGTTTCCAAACTGACCGTAGAAATCGAGGACATTAATGGTAACTGGCATGAATTGGGAATTATCCCCCCCAGGTTCTTCCCAAACAGAGGACTTTGGATTGTGGAGAGCGATGATATTGAATTGGGTGATCAGTTCAAGGTGAAGATCTCCTGGGATCATTATTATTCAGTAGATGTGCTGAAATACTACATCAAGTCAGAAGAGATGCCCATAAATATCTGGAGCGCTCCTGTTCATGCTGGCGGATCAAAAGTAGGGATTCTCAAGGAATTGATTGAAGCGGATGAGGAATATGTTACTTTAGAACCGGGTGAGACCATTGAACTTTCCTTCCCGGTGGCCTCGAAAACGGATCCCGCAATGGTCAGGGATTTCATTCTGCAGACCAATGGTTATTACACCAGTCTCCGAAAGCCATCCACCGCCCCCACCTCCTTTACTCTTCTGAATAACTATCCCAATCCATTCAATGCCAGCACCGTGATTCTTTATTCATTGCCTCAAGCCACTGACGTTAAGCTGGAGATATTTAATCTTCTGGGTCAAAAAGTCAGGGTTCTGGTTGATGAGCATCAGAATACCGGATATAAAAAGGTGATCTGGGATGGTAAGGATGACAAAGGAGTGGATGTATCCAGTGGTATTTATTTCTATCGTCTGGTAACTGAGAACTATTCCGATTCCAAGAAAATGGTATTGATGAGATAGTTTTTAGCAGTGGATCCTCAAAGGAAAGGTCAGGTTAAAGAAACCTGGCCTTTTTTATTTAGATTGTTCAAGTAGATGCAGATATACGCCCCTATATTTCTAAATTCATTACGAGTGGAGGTGCCGATAAATAGGGATTTCGCTAAACTCAACAAGCTCCACCCCAGCGCGATATATCATTTCAGGCGGACACAGAGGTCCGCTCCAACTTTTTCATCATTGTTTTTATTCCGTATACCACCTTTCTCTAAAGATGATTTTACTATGTAGCGGAAAGCTTTAGCTTTCCATATTTTCTGTCCCCAATCCCTTCCACCAATGGAGCTCGTAGCCGGGGCTCCCAGCCCCGGCAAAATCTTGGCTGGGCAAGGGTGCCCAGCCTACGTACTTTTCATTCTTTTTTCCCCCAATCCCCCCACCCATGGAGGTCTAAAGTGTACTAT
>JBARPA010000306.1:0-7880 GCA_049642665.1 Candidatus Zixiibacteriota bacterium | reverse complement strand
CGAACTGCTGGGAATCTATGACACAGACATGATAAAAGCTACAGAGAAATCAGAGGAATTTAATACCCGACATTTCGAGGAACTGGATGATCTCCTTGAAAAAACCGAAGCGGTTAGCCTGGTAGTTCCCACCTCTTTTCATTTCTCGGAGGCAGAGAAAATTATTAAAAAGGGAGTTAATCTTTTAATTGAAAAGCCCATAACCCAGACCGTGGATCAGGCTGAAAAGCTTATCCAGATGGCTCAGGAAAAGAACTTAACCCTGCAGGTGGGCCATATTGAACGATTCAACCCGGCTTTTACAGCCGTTCAGAGTATGAATCTGGATCCCAAATTCATCGAGTCCCATAGATTGGCTCCTTTTGTTCCCAGGGGGACTGACGTGGCAGTGATTCTGGATTTGATGGTTCACGATATCGACTTGATCTTGACTCTGGTTAAAGATAAGGTAAAAACCATCGAGGCTGCCGGGATTTCAGTGATATCTGATTCTGAGGATATTGCCAATGCCAGAATCACCTTTGAAAAAGGATGCGTGGCTAATGTCACTACCAGCCGAATCTCAGCCAGACCCATGCGAAAGCTGAGACTTTTCCAGAAGGATACCTACATCTCAATGGATTTTCTAAAAAAGAAAACGGAAGTTTACAGGCTCGTGGAATCGGATAAAGTAAAACAGCAGGGAAAAACTGTAATAGGCAATATACCCCTGGATAAGGGAAAAACCATCTTATATGAAATCCCACCAGTAAAAGATGAGGACATGCTAACCCTGGAGCTGAAGTCCTTCCTGGGAGCAGTGAAGGATAAGAAAAGACCCATAGTTTCGGGCGAGGATGGAAAAGAAGCTTTACGGGTGGCACTGGAGATTGTGAAAAAAGTCAAGGAGCACAAAAAGAACATAAGGTGAAAAAAAAGATATTAATTATAGCTGGCGAGGCCTCCGGCGATTTACATTCCTCGGGTCTGATCAAGGAGCTGAGAAAACTTAATCAGGAGATGGAGATTTTCGGAATAGGCGGCAATAAGATGAAAGAAACGGGTGTGGAGCTTATCTATGATATGGAGAGGTTCTCCTTAATAGGATTCTCCGAGGTTTTGAAAAGGCTTAATTTCTTCAGGAAGATGATGAATTCAATGGTTTCCTGTGCTGAAGATAGATCGCCGGATTTAGTAATACTCGTCGACTACCCAGGTTTTAACTTAAGGCTGGCTCAAAGACTTAAAAAAAAAGGAATACCCATTCTCTATTATATAAGTCCCCAGATCTGGGCCTGGGGTGGGAAAAGATTGGAAAAGATAAAAAACCTGGTAAATAAGATTTTGGTCTTTTTCCCCTTTGAGGAGAAAATCTACAATGATGCTGGGGTAGATGTGGAATTCATCGGACATCCCCTGTTGGAGCTGGTGAAACCCACCTTAAGCCAGGAGGAATACAGAAGAAGGATGAATCTGGGGAAAAATGACATCCTGCTTGGTCTTTTGCCTGGGTCCCGAACCCAGGAGGTGGAGAAAATCTTGCCGGTGATGCTTCAAACCTGCCTTTTATTAAAAAAAAGATTGAAAAAGCTGAAGGTGGGAGTAAGCCTGGCTTCCATCATAGAAAAAGATCTTTTAAAAAAGATTCTGAATCAATTCGAGCTTGAAATTATATTGGAAAAGGAGCTAACTTACGATCTTATGCATTACTCGGACCTTCTTCTGGTTACCTCGGGCACCGCAACTTTAGAATCGGCCATTGCCCAGACCCCTCTTTTGATCCTGTACAAGACCAGTTTTTTAAACTGGATACTGGCCAAAAGCATGATCCGGATCCCTTATATCGGCCTGGTAAATGTGGTTGCAGGAAAAAAAATCGTACCTGAGTTCATTCAATACCAGGCCAAACCAGAACTTTTGGCAGGGGAGGCTTTTGATATCTTATCTGACAGAAAAAAATATGAAGATATCAAAGCGGAGCTGAATAAGGTTAAACAGAGATTAGGCCAGAAAGGCGCTTATAAAAAGGCAGCCGGAATTGTCAATCAAATGCTTGTTAACTGAAGTTTTTTTAAGCATCCTATGTATTTTATCTATAATCTATTTTTGACGGTAGTTTTCATTTTGCTTTTCCCCTTTCTTTATCTCTGGGCAGTGGCGGGCAAGCATGGGGTACGGGAGAGGCTGGGAAAACTTCCTCAAAAAACAGAGGAATGGTTTTCCTCAAGGCAGGTCCTGTGGTTTCACGCTGCTTCTGTAGGAGAGATTAAACTCCTCTCCTCTGTTATCCCTAAGATAAAAAAGAAAAAACCGGATTATTCCATTGTGGTATCCACTCTTACCAAGGCCGGAAAAAATGAAGGACAAAGAAGTCTAAAAGGAGTGGACCTGTTTTTTTATCTGCCCGTGGATTTCCCTTTTCTGGTGAGAAAAATTTTAAAAAGGATAAATCCCCGGGCTTTGATCATCGTGGAAACGGAGATCTGGCCCAACCTGATAAGGGAAGCAAAGAAGTATGGTGTCCGGATTGCTTTAATCAATGGACGCTTCTCCCCTAAATCCTTTCAAAAGTATCTCAAGTTTAAAAGCTTCTTCTCCAATGTTTTATCTTTTTACGACCTTTTCTGCATGAGAACTGAAGAGGACTCCAAAAGACTTTTGCTTTTAGGAGCAAATCCTGCGAAAGTTAAAGTGGTAGGGAATTTGAAATATGACATAACCATATCAGATCAGCTGAGTATGAATCCAGACGATTTAAAAGAAGATCTGGGTATCCCCGCAGGATCGAAAGTTGTGGTAGCCGGAAGCACAGAGCAGGGTGAGGAAAGAATGGTGCTGGATGTTTTTAAAAGGTTAAAGCAAGATATTCCTGATCTTTTTTTGATCTTAGCCCCCAGACACCTGAACAGGATTAAACAGGTGGAAAATGAGTTGATCGGGACTGGACTGAAATACCAGAAAAGGACACAAATGAAAAAGGAGTCGGGGGCAAAGGTAAATTGCAATGTAATTTTACTGGATACCATTGGCCAGCTTTTATCCTTATATTCAATTGCCGAGGTGGCTTTTGTGGGAGGAAGTTTGATACCATTTGGGGGACATAACATCCTGGAACCGGCCATGCACTCGGTTCCGGTTTTGTTTGGCCCCTATATGGATCATTTTAAAGAATCCTCAGAACTTTTGATAAAATCGGGTGGAGGCGTTCTGGTAAAAGACAAAGAGGAACTCTTCCTTAAGATATCCCAGATCCTTAAGGATGAGGAGAAAAAAAAGAGGGTAGGCCAGATGGCTTTTGATTTCATCAAAAGGCATCAGGGCTCATCAGATAAAACCGTGGATCTCATTTTAAATCTTATAAATGAAAGCTAAATGAACTTTGAAAAAACCTGGGAGGAATTTCAGAAAAATAAAGAAGCCTCCTTCCCCTTGTCTTTTGTCTTAGGCTTTTTGTCTTATTTTTATCTTCTGGTTTACTATTTTAGAGTTTTTCTATATAAACTTGGATTGATTAAGTCAAAAAGATTAAATGCCAGGGTCATTTCCGTAGGCAACATTACCCTGGGAGGGACAGGTAAGACACCGATGGTCATTTATCTTGGGGAGAGATTAAAAGGTAAAAGCGAAAATATCGCAATTTTGACTCGGGGATATAAAAGACAGGACAGAGAAAGGATAGAGATCAAGGGTAAAATTTCTGATTGGAAAAAGGTGGGGGATGAGCCCCATATGTTATCCGGCAAGCTTACTGGTGTACCCATCTTTGTCCATAAAGATAGATACGAGTCCGGGAAAAAAGCTCAGGCAAAATACAATAACAGGACATTCATTTTAGATGATGGTTTTCAGCACTGGAGTCTAAAAAGGGATTTAGACATTGTAATGATAGACTGCCTGAATCCTTTTGGGAACGGCGAGCTTTTTCCAGCCGGATTATTAAGAGAACCACTTTCTGCTTTAAAACGGGCGGATGTTTTCGTTTTAAACCAGGCAGATCAGGTTGCAAACGTCGATGAAATCAAAAGAGTATTAAATAGGTATAACTCAGATGCAATGAGAGTCGAGAGTTCATACCATCTGGATTTCATTGAAGATTTTTCGAGTCATTCTTTGATCGATACGGAGACTCTGAGGGGACAAAGAATTGCTGCATTTTCCGGAATAGCCAATTCCTCTTCATTTGAAAAAACACTTGACCAAATAGGCACAGGAATTGTAAGATATTTTAGATTTCCAGATCATTTTCCCTACGGGGAAAAAGATATTTTAAAACTGGAGAAGGATTCTTTGGATTCAGGTGCAGATTGTATGTTAACCACTGAAAAGGACGCAGTCCGGATTCCAAAAATCGACAACTTAAGAATCCCCCTTTACGTGGTGGGGATTAAACTTAAGATAAGCAGAGGTGAAAAAGATTTTTTAAAACTTATAGGGTTGTGTTAATATGATAATAGAAACAGATTTTCTGGTGATCGGCTCGGGCATTGGCGGTCTATCCTATGCCCTGAAGGTCTCTGAGCTGGGGAACGTGGTGGTGGTGACCAAAAAGCAGGATTCCGAATCCAACACCAACTACGCTCAGGGCGGAATCGCATCGGTAATGTCCTCTGAGGATTCATTTGAATCGCACATTCAGGATACCCTCAAGGCCGGAGATGGTTTATGTAATCCTGAAGTGGGGAGAAAAGTAGTGGAGTCAGGTCCTGAATTTGTAGAGGAACTGGTTAACTTGGGTGTTGATTTTTCAAAAAAACAGGGAAAAGAATATGATCTGGGAAGGGAAGGGGGCCATTCCCAAAAAAGAGTGGTTCATGCCAAGGATTTCACCGGAAGGGAAATCGAAGGTGCACTCCTTAAAGCAGTGAAAAGTAAAAAGAACATTCGTCTGTATGAGAACCACGTCGCTATAGATCTGCTCACCCAGAGGAATATAAGAAACTTCAGCGGGACAGCCATGGAAGAGATAAAATGTTTTGGGGCGCATATTCTGGACATTGAGAAAAACCGAATTGAAACCTTTTTATCCAAACTAACCTTATTGGCTACCGGGGGTGGTGGAAGGATCTATCTTCACACCACCAATCCTTCCATTGCCACAGGTGATGGTGTGGCCATGGCCTACCGGGCCGGAGCCAGGATAGCCAATATGGAGTTCATTCAGTTCCATCCCACCAGCCTGTATCACCCTCAGGGGAATTCCTTCTTAATTTCCGAAGCGGTCAGAGGAGAAGGCGGAAAATTGAAATTAAAAAACGGTGAGACCTTTATGCAGAAGTATCATCCCTCAAAAGAGCTGGCAGCCCGGGATGTGGTAGCCCGAGCCATCGACTCCGAGCTCAAGAAAAGTGGTGATCCCTGTGTATTTCTGGACGTTACCCATTTAGGAAAAGAATTCCTTGGAAAAAGGTTTCCCAATATATTTGAGAATTGTCTTTCGTTGGGAATCGACATCTCCAGGGAATGGATACCGGTGGTCCCGGCTGCTCATTATATGTGTGGTGGGGTAATGACCAATATGGAGGGAAAATCCGAAATAGAGAATCTTTATGCCTGTGGAGAGGTATCCATGACCGGAATGCACGGTGCCAATAGATTAGCCTCCAACTCGCTTCTGGAGGCAGTGGCTTTTGCTGATCTCTGCGCCCAGAGCTCAAAGGAGATTTACCAAAGGGAAAAGGGGCAGCCCTATCCCGAAATCGATGACTGGTCTTTGCACGGATCATTTAACGCCAAGGAATGGGTGATCATTTCCCATGACAAACAGGAGATTCAGACCTTTATGTGGGATTACGTGGGAATAGTCAGATCCAACCGCAGGCTTAAAAAAGCCAAAGCCAGAATTGAAATACTGCAAAAGGAGATAGAGGAATTCTTTAAGTTGAATCCGGTAAGAGAGGACGTAATCGAGCTAAGAAACTTAGCCACAACAGCAGAGCTTATCATCCTGTCCGCATTAGCCAGGAAAGAAAGCAGAGGATTACATTACAATATAGATTATCCCGAGAAGGATGACCTGAATTGGAAAAAGAATAATATAATTAAAAAGAAAGTTCCCTGATGTATCTGGAGATTGCTTCGCTATCGCTCGCAATGACACTAAAAAGAGTTTTAAGGTACGGAGGTAATAACATTGTAACATGGAAAGTTCCAGGCTGTCATTGCGAGGAGCGTAAGCGACGAAACAATCTCGTACACTTTAAAAAGAAAATAAAATAATGAGATCTCAAGAGGAATTAATAATCGTACTCGATTTCGGGTCGCAGTATACTCAGCTCATTGCTCGCAGGATCAGGGAACAAAATGTATTCTGCAAAATATTACCATTCAATTCTGAAATCGATACAGATGATAGAAAAAATCTGAAAGGGATAGTTCTTTCCGGTGGTCCCTCCAGCGTTTTTGATGAGAATGCTCCTCTACTAGATAAAAAAATTCTGGAATTAAATGTCCCTATCTTAGGCATTTGTTATGGTTTACAAATTATAGCTCACATTCTTAGTGGGAAGGTGGAAAAGAGCGAAAAAAGAGAATATGGAAGAGCAACTATAGATATCCAGGATTCATCTGATCTTTTCAAGGGATTGGGAAAAAAACAAAATGTCTGGATGAGCCACGGCGATTTTGTTATTGAACTTCCGGACAATTACCAGGTTATGGCTACCACGGAAAGCATCCCCTATGCTGCCATAAAAGACCCTGAAAAGAAAATCTACGGGCTGCAGTTTCACCCTGAGGTGGTGCATACTGAAAACGGAAAGATTATGCTTCAGAATTTCCTTTTTGATATCTGCGGATGCAATGGGACCTGGACCTCGGAGTCTTTTATCTCCTCGTCCGTGCAAAAGATAAAAGGGGCCGTAGGTGATGGAAAAGTCATCTGCGGCGTATCCGGAGGGGTGGACTCCTTTGTCTGTGCAGTTCTGGTCAACAAAGCCATTGGTGATCAATTGACCTCCATTTTTGTTGATAATGGTCTTTTAAGGAAAAATGAGGCAAGCGAAGTTATTGACGCATTTAAAAAGCTGAAAATAAATTTAGATTTTGTGGATGCCTCTGAGAGATTTCTGTCCGGGCTTAAAGGGATAACCGATCCTGAGGAGAAAAGAAAAATCATCGGACGAGTCTTTATCGAGATTTTTGAAGAGGAAGCTAAAAGAATAGGAGAAGTCGATTTCCTGGCCCAGGGTACACTCTATCCGGATTTGATCGAATCCACCTCATTTAAAGGTCCATCCGCCACCATCAAATCTCATCACAACGTCGGCGGCCTGCCTGAGGTCATGAATTTAAATTTGATTGAGCCTTTAAAAGAACTATTCAAAGATGAGGTAAGATTGATTGGAAAAGAACTAGGCCTTCCCGAAAAGATACTTGGGAGACACCCCTTCCCTGGCCCGGGATTGGCAGTTCGGATCATAGGTGAGGTCAACAAGATTGAGATAGACCTGTTAAAGCAGGCAGATAACATATTCATTCGGGAGCTAAAAGATTCCGGATATTATGACAAAGTCTGGCAGGCATTCTGTGTTTTGTTGCCCGTTAGATCAGTCGGGGTAATGGGAGATGAAAGGACATATGAGAACGTGCTGGTATTAAGGGCAGTTACCAGCACCGATGGCATGACCGCAGACTGGGCCCAGCTACCTCCTGATCTGGTAGGAAAGATATCCAACAGAATCATAAACGAAGTCAAAGGTATAAATAGGGTAGTTTACGATATTAGCTCCAAACCACCCGCCACTATCGAATGGGAGTAGGTCGGTTAACAGAAAACGGTTCACGGAAAACAGCTATCAGAAAATCACAAGACCATATTAGATAAAAATTACACAATGAAGTGTATATTCTGTCAAGAAGAAATAAACGCTGAGACTCTATCTAAGGAGCACCTGCCTTCAGAG
>JBARPA010000305.1:0-1928 GCA_049642665.1 Candidatus Zixiibacteriota bacterium | reverse complement strand
ATCGCAGCCTCCATCACAAACTTTGCCGGCAGGAATATGACTGAGGTGTCGGCTTTTTCATTTTCCACACACTCCTGAACTGAATCGTAAACCGGTAGGTCGAAGACCTTTTGCCCGCCTTTGCCCGGAGAGGTCCCAGCAACGATTTTGGTACCGTATTTCAACATCCGCTCGGTGTGAAACCTGCCCGCAGTTCCGGTGATCCCCTGAACGATGACCCTGCTGTTTTTATCAACCAATATTGCCATAAGAAACCCTCAAGATAAGGTTATTGAAAGAGTTCTTTTTAAATATGTGACTATGTCAAAATTCCGCATCTTTTCGCTTTCATACAGTCCTGTTAAATAATTCTCTCAATTCAATCAGTTCACTCTAAATAAATCCATCCTTTAGCTGAATATAGTTCTTCTCCTGTTAGGTTCCGTACCTCAATAACCAACATATAGTATCCATTCATCACCTTCTCCCCTTTGTCATTTTTCCCATCCCATTCGACCATGTGGTTCCCTGCAGGCCAGACCTGGTTATTGCTTAATGTCCTTACTCTATGACCTAATGCATTATTTATGGCTATAAAGACCCGCCCCTCTTCAGTCAAAGTAAAAGCAAAAGGAACTTTCCCATCTGTTTCCTTAAATTTAGTTGCTTTTTCACACGATACCAAGACAAGCAGGAGAAGCAATATTATGAGACAAGTTGTAAACCTATTCACATCGTGCTCCTATAGACTCAACCTTATTCCCAAGGTTAAATCGACGCCACCTATGTTCCCGAATCTTCCGAGATCCGGGTCCCCTAGAAAGCTCCGACTATATTCCACCTCTCCTGTTAAGGAACCATTGGAGAAAATCGAGTAGTTTACGCCCATCTTCAAATTAAAACCTATCCCGTTATCCACTATCTTTCCTGGAAGGAGAGCTGACCTGACATTATCCACTTTTAACTTTACGGAGTAGTAGCTTGGACCAGCCCCAGAATAGAAAGCCCAATAGTCACCATATAAAAAGTAATACTTAGCATCGAGCGTCATCGTTCTCACAGCCAATTCTTTTACCGGATCATTTTTTTGCTTGAATTCATGAGCCCTATACTTAAAAGAGAATTCCGTTTCAATCTCATCCAGAAACATGTATCCAATTCCCCCTCCGAACGTGAATGCATTGTCGTAAAAATCTCTCATACCCTCTTCTTGTGGCTTTAAATACCCAACGTGTAAGGAAATAGCATACTTTCCTAATCTTGAACTGTTGGCCAGAGCTTCAGAATCAGCAAGCACCTCCCCGTTTATAAGAACTACTCCCGCAAGTAGAAAAAACAATCCGAGAGCGAACTTCATTGTTTTGCCTGTTCTTATGTGTTTTTTTTTCTGCATAAGAATTCAACTTTACCCCAGAGTCGAATCAACTTTTATGTCCATTTGTTTAGCGTTCAATATCCTAATTTTCTATTCACCAGATTCTTCAATCTCCTGCCCTGTAAAAATCTTTCCAGATTCTCTTTGAAGACCTCACCTACTTTTCTGTAATAGTCCGGCATTGCACCGCCTATGTGCGGGGTGATTATCACGTTGTCCAGATTCCAGAGCTCAGATGATTTGGGTAACGGCTCTTTTTCGAAGACATCCAGGCCAGCTCCTGCGATTTTCCCCTTCTTTAAGGCATCTACTAGTGCTTTTTCATCCACCACCGGACCTCGGGCAGTGTTGATAAGAAAAGCGGTCTTTTTCATCTGATCCAGCTCTTTTGTTCCAATCAGATGATATGTTTCTTTTGTTAGAGGCACAGATAAGAAAACGAAGTCCGATTCCTTCAAAACCTGATTTAATTCCCACCTGGCGTAGACTTCGTCCACATTTCTGGGAGCTCTGCCTGGTCGATTCTTGACAGCAATGACCTTCATCCCGAAGGCCTTGGCCTTTTTTGCCACCT
>JBARPA010000304.1:0-1717 GCA_049642665.1 Candidatus Zixiibacteriota bacterium | reverse complement strand
ATGATATGGAGACGTATCGCATACCTTATCCGGCTAATGAACCGATTTACAGCTATGCTCCGGGAACGCCAGAGCGAAAAAAGCTGAAAGCTGCCCTGGAGGAATTGAAATCCAAGCAGATCGAAATACCCATGGTTATCGATGGCAAGGAGATTCAATCTGATAACAAGGCCAAGATCACCGCACCGCATGATCATAATCTTGTTTTAGGTTATGTATACAAAGGTAGCAAGAAAGATACCGAGATGGCAATCCAGGCAGCTCTGAAAGCTCAAAAGGAATGGGCAGCCTTGCCTGGTAAACACCGTGCTGTAATCTTTCTTAAAGCGGCTGACCTTTTGGCTGGACCTTATCGCTATATTATGAATGCAGCTTCTATGTTAGGACACTCCAAGAACGCTTTCCAGGCGGAGATCGACGGTGTGTGTGAGCTGGTTGATTTCCTGCGGTTCAATGCCTATTACATGCAGATGATCTCCGATATACAGCCCATAAATCCTGATCCTTTGGTGTGGAATCGCCTTGACTACCGGCCTCTGGAAGGATTTGTCTTTGCAGTTACCCCGTTTAATTTTGTTTCCATCAACGGCAACCTTCCCACCGCACCCGCTATGTGGGGGAATGTGGCAGTGTGGAAGCCACCAGCATCCACGCCTTATACCTCGCACTTCTTTATGAAGATTCTGATGGAAGCAGGTCTGCCCCCGGGAGTGATTAACTTCGTTACCGGCAGGTCATCGGAGATCGGCGAGGTGGTACTGAACAACGAGAATTTCGCAGGAGTACATTTCACCGGATCAACCGCGGTATTCCATAATATGTGGAAGACCATTGGAGGGAATATCGCCAAATACAAGACCTATCCTCGCATCGTGGGCGAAACCGGAGGCAAGGATTTCATATTAGTTCACAAATCAGCAGTACCGGAGGAGGTTGCCACAGCAATTACAAGAGGCGCTTTCGAATACCAGGGACAGAAGTGTTCAGCAGCATCCCGGGCTTATGTTCCCAAATCGATGTGGCCAAAGATTAAAAAGATTGTGCTAAGGCAGACAGGTGAGATAAAGATGGGTAACCCTTGCGATTTCAGCAACTTCATGAATGCCATTATCGACAGGGGCGCATATGATAGCATCAAATCCTATATCGACTTTGCTAAAATCGCATCAGATGCTGAGATCATTGTGGGAGGCAACTGTGAAGATTCCAAAGGTTATTTCATCGATGCCACTGTGATTGAGACCGGAAATCCCAGGTTCAAGACCATGGTGGAGGAGATTTTTGGACCAGTAATCACCATTTACGTATATGATGACGCAGATTACGAAAAGACTTTGCACCTCTGTGACCAAACCTCACCCTATGCCTTAACCGGTGCGATTTTCGCCACAGATCGGAATGCTGTAGAGTTAGCAGAAAGTATCTTACGGCAGGCAGCCGGAAACTTCTATATCAATGACAAGCCCACTGGCGCCGTGGTAGCCCAGCAGCCATTTGGAGGTGGAAGAGCTTCAGGCACCAATGACAAAGCTGGTGGATTGCACAACATGATCCGCTGGACATCGCCCCGCTCCATCAAGGAGAATCTTGTCCCGCCAAAGGATTTCAAATATCCATTTATGATGGAGCCGTAGGGAGGGATTAGTAGATGGTTAATAGTTCATAGTAGATAGTGAAAACATATTAACTTTATTTCGTAGGCTGGGCACCCTTGCCC
>JBARPA010000303.1:0-1520 GCA_049642665.1 Candidatus Zixiibacteriota bacterium | reverse complement strand
CATTAAGGGGCGTGACTGTAGTCAATCTTTTCTATGAGGCATCAACCAGGACCAGGATATCATTTGAGCTGGCTGAGAAAAGGCTGTCAGCCGATTTGGTTAACTTCTCCACAAATACCTCCAGCGTCCAAAAAGGCGAAACCTTGAAGGATACCGTAAAGAACATCGAGGCTATGAAAATCGATATGGTGGTGGTGAGACATTCTGTGCCCGGCGCCCCGCACTTCATTGCCAACTGCGTGGATTCATCCATTATCAATGCCGGCGATGGTGCGCACGAGCATCCTACCCAGGCTCTTTTAGATCTTTTCACCCTGAAGGAAAAATACAAAAACCTGGAGGGATTAAGAGTGGTGATCGTGGGCGATATACTCCACTCCCGGGTAGCCCGTTCTAACATATGGGGATTCTCCGCAATGGGAGCTGAGGTGGCAGTTTGCGGTCCTACCACTCTTATGCCCGTGGAGATGGAAAAGATGGGTGTAGAGGTCTTCTCTGACCTGGATAAGGCACTGGAGAGACGAGACGTGGTAATGGCCTTGAGAATTCAGCTGGAACGCCAAAAAGGCGGCCTTCTCCCCTCTTTGAGGGAATACACCAACCTTTTCGGAATAACCAGAGAGAAACTGAAAAGGCTGAACAAGAACTTTACCATAATGCATCCCGGACCAATAAACAGGGGAATCGAGATCACACCGGAGGTGGCTGATGGGCCCTACTCGGTTATTTTAGATCAGGTTACCAACGGGGTAGCAATAAGGATGGCAATTCTTTATCTGTTATCCGGAGGGGAGAAAAAAGTTGAGTAAAGAGGATTATGATCTGATAATTGCCGGTGGAAAAGTTATCGACCCAGCGAGTAGTGTGAACAAACTCGCAGACATTTACATCAAGGGCAAAAAGATTTCGAAGATAGAGACTAAAAATCTGATCGATCAAAAGAAATTAAAATTCTCAAAAGACGACAGGATCATTGATGCATCCAGCAAAATCGTCACCCCGGGCTTGATCGATATGCATACCCATCTCCGGGAGCCTGGGCGGGAGGACGAGGAGACCATCTATACCGGTTCCCAAGCAGCAACAGCTGGCGGCTTTACCTCCATCTGCTGTATGCCCAATACCGAGCCTCCGATTGATGATCAGGAATCCGTCAATTTCGTCTATGAGAAGGCAAGAAAAGCTTTATGCAAGGTCTTTTGCATTGGAGCCGTGACCAAGGATTTAAAAGGTGAAGAGCTCACCGAGATGGCTGATTTGAAAGAGGCTGGTGCGGTAGCTGTTACAGATGATGGAATGCCTGTTTCCAACCCCAGGATAATGCGTAATGCTCTGGATTACACAAAAATGCTGGATCTGCCTGTGATATCGCACTGCGAGGATTTGAACCTCTCTTCCGGAGGGGTGATCAACGAGGGCTATATTTCCACGCTTCTGGGGCTTACTGGAATTCCTTCCCTGGCTGAGGAGATCATGGTCTCCAGGGATATAAGATTAGCAGAATATACCGGGGGAAGAAT
>JBARPA010000302.1:0-9210 GCA_049642665.1 Candidatus Zixiibacteriota bacterium | reverse complement strand
CTTTGAAAGGATCTTCTCCAGACAGGTGGAGGCATTGGGCAGAAAAGGGGACTGCCTTCTGTGTATCAGCACCTCGGGAAATTCTCCCAATCTTCTTTTGGCCTGTGAAGCAGCTAAGAGGAAAGGTTTGAAAACATTTGCCCTCCTGGGTAAAGGGGGAGGTAAGCTGAAGGATATGGTCGACTTCTCTTTTGTCGTTCCTTCCGATGATACCCAGCGGATTCAGGAGGTGCATATCACCATCGGGCATATACTGGTTTTGCTAATTGAAAAGAATTTGATCTCTTCATGTCCGAGGTCGGCGGACCGCTGACAATGAAACCTCATTATGTCACTAAAATTTAATCCCCAAGAGCTAATTAAATTCGGCTTAATCATCTTTGCCATCTTCTCCCCTTTTTCCATCTCTGGTGCCCAGATCGGTTTTGGCATTGCCCTTCTGGGGTGGTTTCTGAAAATCCTATGGGCTAAAAAGCTCTCCTGGCAGAGTTCTTTCTGGGATAAGCCCATTCTATTTTATCTTCTGGCTGTGATAATTTCAATTATTTTTTCCCAGAACTTTCTGAAAAGTCTAAGCTCTTTTAAAGATGAGTGGCTCATACTCCTTTTTTTTCTTCTGGTTAATAACTTAGATGATCTGAAATTCACCCGAAAGCTTCTGGACATCCTGATAGGAATATCTGTGATAGTGGCTATCTATGCGATTTTTCAACATTACACTGGTCAGGATTTCTATCACCAAAAAATATTGGATGAGGTCTGGGATACCGGAACATACAGGGCTGCAGGAAACTTCAGCATGCCCTTAACCTATGGGTTTTATTCCATGGTGATAAGCATAATCAGTTTCTGTCTGGGTGCTTTTGAGAAAGAAAAGAATAAAAAGATCTTTTACTATGCTGCTTCCTTGATCTGTGTAACCGGAAATCTCTTTACCTATACTCGATCCGTTCTTCTTGCGCAAATAGCCGCTTTTTTGAGCTTTTTCTACCTGTGCAATATAAGGAAAAAGAGATTTGAACTGGGAATGGTGGCAGTCTATTTTGTGGTTATGTTCATAATCGATCCGTTAATTTTTATTAGACTTAGAGAGGTTAGTTATGAGGGCACCCCCTTTGAGCGGCTGGTCATCTGGGGAACCTCTTTAAGGATCTTCGTAGATAATCTCGTGACCGGAATAGGGTTTGGGAATTTTATGGCGTTCTACGAGCAATACCTGAAGGTTCCTTCCAAGATTTTCGGCCATGCGCACAACGATTTTCTGAATGTAGCAGTTCATGCCGGGATAATCGGGCTTTCCGCTTTTGTCTGGCTCTGGGTTAAAGCCTGGAGAAGTTTCAGAAGAATATTCCAGGAAACAGAGGATGAGAGATTCAAACCACTCGTCCTGGCTGGCTTTCTTACGGTTCCCGCTTATCTGGTGGCATCTCAATTTCAGTGTTATTATACCGATGCTATAGATAATATGATCATCTTTTTTGTTCTGGGAATAGCAGTTTCAGCCGGGCTGATTTACCAAAAGAGGTCAACAAAACAGTCAAATTTAGCTTGACTTGCGTAATATGATTGTTAAATTAAATGGACGGATAAGATAAATTGCTATGGCTAAAAAAGTAAAAAAGACAAAGGAAAAGCCCAAAAAGCCAACAAGAAAACCCAAGGTTGAGCTTCCTTTTGGCCCAAGAAACTACACCTGGTTCGGTATCGGCATACTGGTAATTGTGATCGGGTATATATTCTTAGCAATGGGCTCCATGACCTTAGCCCCTATTCTTCTGGTTGCGGGATACTGCGTGATAATTCCCATATCCATAATCATATCCGGCGAGAAGAAAAAGGAAGTGGAAAAACCAGAGCCCGAAGGATAGTAATTTCTTGTTGGACAAAATAGCCGTTGATTCTATCAAGTGCTAATTGAATAGATAAGCTCTTTGACAATATACTATTAACAGTTGACTGTGAACTGTTTACCGATTTTGGGCGGCAACTCAATTGGTTTAGAGTGTCCCGCCATAGGCGGGAAGATCACATAATGGTTTTTTGACAAATTAACCTTGGGCGGTTAGCTCAGTTGGTTTAGAGTGTCTGCCTTACACGCAGAAGGTCACTGGTTCGAGCCCAGTACCGCCCATTTAGTTCACAGTAAATGGTTAACGGAAAACAGTAATTTGTATTACTGTTGACTGTGAACCGTTTACTGATAACTGATTTTCCGGGGTCGTAGTTCAGTATTTGGTTAGAACGCTGGCCTGTCAAGCCAGAGGTCGCGAGTTCGAGTCTCGTCGGCCCCGCTTTTTTTAGTAGTTGGTTTTTGGTTGTTGGTTATGTGAAGAGGGGATATGCATAGATTTTTTGACCATCCACCATCAACAAAATACAAACTTCTATCTTTATTTAGAACGTCAGCCCAAAAGCGGGGGAAGGTCGAAGGCTTCGAGTCTCGTGGATCCCGCTTGTTTAATCTATTGTATCCTAAAAGGTTAGAGGGCGGAAGGTGTAGAAAAGTATAGAGTCGGATCAAAGATCAGTTGAGTATATGAAGAGGTTAATAGTTGGCCAACACCGGGCAACTGGCTTTTCTCAAATATAAAAAAGTCTAAATGGTACAACCGAATCCAGGCTTTCGGACATCCCATTTCTTGTCTACGATCTGGGCTAAGTGTTTGCCCTTTCAAAACCGATAAAAAGAATATGTAAAAATACTATCAAATACTAAAATTAAAGCGTATAAAGACTGAAGTATACATAGGAAAGTTAGGATAGGTTTTTGTCAGGTTGAGATTATAACGCCACGGAAGCTTACTTTAGAACTTTCGTGGTTTTTTATTTATAAAAGAAAGGTGGTGATTTTGTGACAGAGGGAATAGTAAAATGGTTCAATGAATCCAAAGGGTACGGATTCATTACTCCGGATGACGGAGGAAAGGACCTGTTTGTGCATTTTTCTGCAATCAGCGGCGAAGGATACAAAGTCCTTCAAGAGGGTGACAGAGTTAGCTTCGAGCAAGAACAGGGACCAAAAGGACCTCAGGCAATAAAGGTCGAAAAGATATAGTTTAGAGATATCAAGATCCTAAAACATATCGTTTCTTGTTCCGAGGCTCCCCTTGGCCTCGGGATTTTAATGTGGCGGGGTTTTATCCCCGCCACAATTCATATCAAATGGGGGTGTTGTGGGTATGTTTCTTGATTTTACAGGGTTTTATGCCGAACAGGCCCCGCGGAAGATTCGTGTCGAAGAACTTATTGTAAATCCACAAGGTGTAGGTCATGGATAAACATTATCCCTACTACACTTCCACCTTTTCAGTTTAGTGATGGTAACTGTGAAGCCAAAATCAGAGTTATTGACATCGTCTGTTTGACAAATTGCCTTTTTATGTGGATCATCACCGCGTCAACAAGGGCGAAATCAATGATTCGGGATTTTCATAAGCCCAACTGATAATCCGACTTACTTTATCATAATCTAGCAAATCAGCTTCTTTCTCCCCTTAAATATGAGAAAATCAGAGCATGCAGCTACGAAGTAAATTCTGAACTCATCCCGTAGACCTGATTTACTTAATCTACTGTTTCACATAAGCTTGGGCTGAGACTTGGATTGCGGTCAATTGAGATTCTGTATAGACTAACAACAAGGAAACACCAGGTATCGCCTCTTCTAAATTTGGATGAAAGGCTCTAAAATCGGCCAGTTGGAAACACCAGAATAGAGGGCAGGTGAAAAAGTATGAGCCAGTAAATTCTTGCGTTTTTTCTCCAGGTGAGTTGTTACGCTTCTCAGAGTAATTGGGCTTTTCTTCTATGGCAGTAATCACGCAAGGAGGTTATTAATATCGCAAAGTGCAGGCTTCTTCTGCTCTTTCGGAGACAGATTTAATCTTGAGCTACTTTTCGAGCTTTTTATGTAAAATAGATTAATTGGTTACCTTGATAAATTTTTAAGTATTCAAAAATCCAAATATAGCTTGACATTTAAAAATCAAAGGCTATATAGGAGATACCAAGGATTTTGAGCTAACCATTAAAACTCAAAGAAAGGAGTCTTAAGCCAAATTATTTTTTAAGGAAAATAAGGGTGGGCGACTATTTCCAAAAGGTGGTGTATTTTTTGAAAGGAGAATAAAGGCATGCATAAAGGCACAGTGAAGCAGATAATGAGAGAAAGGGGATTTGGATTCATCTTGGCTGAGGATGGAAGAGAGATGTTCTTTCATCGCTCAGAACTTCAGAATGTGGACTTTAGTGAATTAAAGGAAGGCGATCATCTGGAATTTAGTGTTACTAAGGGGGATAAAGGTCCTCAGGCTATCGGTATCAAAAAAATCAGCGAACAAAAGGATTAATCTCCTCTACATTCGTACAAATTAGAAGTCCAGAATGGAAAGATGAAGTGAAGATTCTTCTAATAACCCCTTCTTCCGGCAAAGTGAGGAGCCGATTTTTGAGGATACCGCAACTTACCTTAGGTGTCATCTCTGCTTTGACTCCACCTGAGATAGAGTTAGATGTGGTTGAGGAAGAGATAGAAGAGATAAATTTTGATAAATACTATGACCTGGTGGGAATCTCCTGTATGACTGCAGTCGCTCCCCGAGCTTACCAGCTCTCTTCTGTTTTCCGGAAAAAAGGTGCTAAGGTGGTTTTGGGAGGGATTCATCCCACAGTTATGCCTGAGGAAGCTATCACACATTGCGATTGTGTAGTCATCGGTGAGGCGGAAGGATGTTGGAGTGAGCTCATCCACGATTTCAGACAGAACAGACTAAAGAAGTTTTACAGATCTCTTAATTTTGACTTAGCTAAATTTCCCATACCCAAGCTGAACCACAATCACACTCCCTTTCGAGTAATCCCCATCCTCTGCACCAGGGGTTGTCCCTATAGCTGTGAATTCTGTTCGGTTACTGATCTTTATGGAAAAAAGGTGAGACACCGAAAGGTTCAAGATATTGTGAAGGAGATAGCCACAAGAGATGGCAAGAAATTCTTCTTTTTAGATGACAATATCATAGGGGATGTCAAATTTGCCAAGGAGTTATTTGCCGCTCTTTCGGATCTGAGAATTCGCTGGGTGGGCCAGGCATCCATATCCTTGGCCAAAGATAAAGCTTTGCTTAGGCTGGCGGAAAAATCTGGTTGTGCTGCTCTGTTTATAGGAATTGAGTCGGTTTCCTCTGATAATCTTGAGAGGCTCCGCAAAACTCCGAATAATGCTAAAGAATATAGCCAAGCTATCAAGATCATTCAGGATTGTGGGATTTTCTTCCACGCCTCATTAGTGTTCGGCTTTGACGATGATGATAAGAGCATATTCGAGAAGTCCCTGGACTTTCTGAATGAAAACAGAATCGCCAGCGCCACTTTTAATATTTTGACTCCTTATCCGGGCACAGCTATCTTCGAGAGATTCAACAAAGAAGGGCGGCTTTTAAGCCAGAACTGGCGGGACTATAACCACAGAACTGTGGTTTTTAGACCCAAAAAAATGACCCCTGAAGAGTTGGCCGAAGGTTTTATCTGGATAGGAAGGAATTTTTATCGTAAGGCTTCAATATTTACTAGATTTTTTAAGAACTATAATCATCCGCTGCTTTATTTTTCCCTTAACTGGGGCCAACGGAATTGTTATCAAAATGAAAAAGTAGAAAATTGCCTCCCGCGCAGCTCAATTACTATATCTCAATCTGAGCCACCAGCTTTTCAACCTCATTGACAGGGGAGAATCTTGGCAATTTGTTGTAAGAAAAGTTCTTAACTTGTCATGTAGACCCCGTTTGGTTACTTCGTTGTGCCACGGAAGGTTAGGGTGAGAGGGTTGGGAGCGACAGGTTACCCACTAAGCTCAATCCAGATCGTTCAAAGACTAAAGTTAAAGAGAATAAGAGGACGGTCCCTCCACACCTGTCAAAAAGTTGTAGAATCTTCCAAGTGGGGACCGACCTACAAACCTTCAGTTTTTTTTATCCAGTTTGATCTCAACATACATCCTTTCGAAGCCGATAATAAAATTAATAAATATCTTGACAAATGGCAAAATAATCCGTATATATCGTTAAGTTTAGTTAGGGAAGTTAAGATAGGTTTTTGTTAGTTCGAATTTATTCAGCCACGAAAGCTTATTTTTTGAGACTTTCGTGGTTTTTTATATACAAGAAAGGAGGTGATTTTGTGATGCAGGGTAAGGTAAAATGGTTCAATGAATCCAAAGGGTATGGATTCATTACTCCGGATGATGGAGGACAGGACCTGTTTGTGCACTTCTCGCAAATACAGGGAGAAGGATACAAAACTCTTCAAGAAGATGACGAAGTTAGCTTCGAGGAAGGACAGGGACAAAAAGGACCTCAGGCAACAAATGTCCAAAAGGTATAGTTTAGAGAAATCAGAATTCTAAAATATATCGTTAGTCGTTCCGAGGGCTCCCTTGGCCTCGGGACTTGAATGTGGCGGGGATAAGACCCCGCCATATTTAATATAAGTTGAGCCTGCTGTGGGCTTCTCTCCTGTTTTTTTGATGTTTGATCCCGACTTGTAAAGTTGGGATGTTGTTCCCTACATCTGAATCCGAGGAATCAACTGTTTGAGATCTTCCAAGTGAGAAGAACTTGAAAATTTTGTTACAAAAAAAGTTCTAAACTCGTCTCGTAGACCCCGCTTTTTATTTATATCTATTGATTACCAATCTATTAGCCCCATCTGAATGTTTTCATAATGCTCGTGTTTTGGGTCATTTTTGCAGTAAATTGACTATTAAGTGAGGGGGCAGCCCGGTTTTGGGGGGAGGTCTGTCTAGATTTCTTGGGCACGTTCCGGCTTGACCGCCTGCGCTTCCGAAATTTCGATATGGCTTTTTTGGCTTGAGAGATATGTATAAAGTGCAGGTATGATGTACAGTGTCAAACCAAGCGAAAACAACAATCCGCCAATGATAACAATACCAATCGAGACGCGGCTTTTGGCAGCAGCACCGAGCGCCAGAGCGATCGGTAGAACTCCGAAAGCAGTTGCCAGACTTGTCATCATAATGGGACGGAAGCGCTGGGCCGCAGCATCAATAACTGCTTCCCTGACCGACAGACCCCGAGCCTTGCGCTGGTTGGCGAACTCCACGATCAGAATGCCGTTTTTCGTCACGATGCCTATCAGGGCGATAACTCCGATCTGACTGAAGATGTTTAAAGTCTGGTCAAACAACCAGAGAGACAATACTGCTCCAGCCAGCGCTAGCGGAACCGTGAACATGATTATCAGAGGATCACGGAAACTTTCGAATTGCGCTGCCAGGATCAAATAGACCAAGGTCAACGCCAGGACAAAGGCAAAGATCAACGTGTTGGAGCTTTCCGCATAATCCTTGGCGGATCCGGCCAAGCTGGTGGAGAAGGATTGATCCAGCACCTGGGCCGCGATCTTATCCATCTCGTTGATACCGTCCCCCAACGTGTATCCCTTCGCGGTCGATGCCATTATCATTGCCGACATATAACGATTGTAATGATACAATTGCGGCGGGCTGCTGCGATACGACAACTTCACCAGGTTGTCGAGTTGAATCAATTCGCCCCTGCTGTTTCTGAGATAGATGGCGCTTACATCCAATGGTTCATCACGATTTGCCCGGTCGGCCTCAGCAATGACGGAATATTGCTTGCCGTTGAGAACGAAATAACCGTACCGCTGGCCGCTGAAATAGAGCTGCAGTGTCGAGGCAATGTCTCTGACGGTGATACCCAGGGCCCTGGCCCGCTCGCGATCGATTTCGATCGTCAGCTCGGGTTTGTTAAACCTCAAATCCAGGTCCACAACCTCAAAGATCGGACTTGACTGTGCCTTTTCCATGAACTGCGGGATGACGGCCCTGAGCTTTTCGAATGACGAGGTCTGGATCACAAACTGCACCGGGAGAGCCCGCCCTCTCCGGCTGCCGATGGTCTGCTCCTGGGTCACATACGTTCGGGCAAAGGTATAATCTCGTAATTCCCTGGTCAGAGCATCGGCGATCTCCTGCTGGCTCCGCTTCCTAGCGTCGGGCGGCACGAGACCGATTCTGATAAATCCACTGCTGGCACTGCCCCCGCGGCCGGTCATCGAGATAATCACGTCCTTTTCCGGCAACGAATCAACGACGGTGAGAATCTTGTCCATGTAGTCGGATATCGCTTCAAATGATGTCCCCTCGGGAGCGGTGGAATTGACCATCAGACGACTTTTGTCTTCCATGGGGGCTAACTCCGAGCGAAGTAGCGACCCCAGTCCAAGAATGATCGCCACCGAAGCAGCCATTATCAATGGAGCTAACCATCTCCTGTTGATGAACAGTTGCAAAGTTCGGTGATAACCCGAGATCAACCGATTGAACCACTTCTCGCTTAAGGCAAACAACTTGTTCTGATGCGTGGGTTTATGCAATATCCGCGCGCTCATCATCGGAGTCAGAGTCAGCGACACGAACGCCGAAATCAACACGGAGCCGGCCACAACAACGCCGAATTCCCGGAACAAACAGCCGGAGAGACCCTGTAGAAACATAATGGGGAGAAACACGGACGCCAGCGTGATTGTCGTCGAAATGATCGCAAAGAATATCTCTTTGGATCCCTGGTGTCCGGCTTGGATGGGATTGATCCCCTTCTCGATTCTTTTATAAATGTTCTCCAGAACCACTATAGCGTCATCGACGACGATACCGGTGGACAGGACAATGGCCAGCAGGGTGAGGACATTGATCGAAAAGCCGGCTATATACATGATGAAGAAAGCGCCGATGAGCGAAATGGGAATGGCCAGCATCGGGATGACCGTTGTCCGCCAATGCCGCAGGAAAACGAAGATGACCAGCATGACTAAAAGGAACGCAATCAGGATGGTTTCAACGACCTCGCTGATGGCTTTCCGAATATTGGCCGTGGTGTCCATGGCCGTGCTGAACCTGATATCCTCAGGCAGGTCTTTCATTATCTGCTCGGTTCGACGGTAGAATTCATCAGCGATGGCAATGTGATTCGAGCCGGGCTGGGGGATAAGAACAACGCTTACCATCGGAATTCCCCCATTGCCGCGTAAACTCGACCGTTCTTCCTCGGGCGCCAGCAGGGCCTGACCAATATCCCGAAGCTTGACAACTGACCCGTCGGTCTGTTTGATGATGAGATTGTTGAATTCTTCCGCTGTCGTGAGCCGGCCAAACGTCCGGATGGACAGTTC
>JBARPA010000301.1:0-3764 GCA_049642665.1 Candidatus Zixiibacteriota bacterium | reverse complement strand
GACTCTGGTACCTGGTGATTATTACGGTGCAGGACATGTCACCAAGTACTGGTATGGTGCCACTGACGACGGTGAGGACGTAGCCAACGGAATATATCTCTGCCATATCGAGGCCAATGACGGTTCTCACACAGCCTCTGAAGTTATTAAGATAGCTGTGGTCAGAAAGGACTAATTCAAATGGTTTTTCCCGGTACTCTCCCCCCCCGCCAGAGGCGGGGGGGAGGGGGACGGGAAGGAGATAAAAATGTTGCCAAAGAACTCAAAGAAGAAGGAGAAAGAGATGTTAAAAAAGAAGTTCTTTTTGCTGGTGACGGTCTCCCTGGTCTTCGGTGTTCTGGCTTCTTCTGCCTGGGCAGGAGATAACCACGCTATGCCAATGCTCAGAATGGGTGTGGGAGCTAGAGCCTTAGCTATGGGCGGAGCCTATGTTGCTGAAGCATCCGATGCCTCTGCCGGATACTGGAACCCGGCTGGTCTGGCTCAGATAGACTTTATCAACGTCACCGCTATGTATTCTGCCAATATGTCCTATGACCGGAGCTACAACTTTTTGGCTTATGGTCATAAATTCGATTTTGGTGCCATTGGAGTCACCTGGCTCAACTCTGGTATATCTGATGTACCTGAGTATGACGCAAGTGGCAATCAGGGCACCGATTTCGATGCCATGGACAATGTCTTCCTGTTTTCCTATGGAAATCAGGTAGACAAGTTCATGGTGGGCGCCAGCTTCAAGGTGGTCAACCAGAAGATCGATTATTCCGATTCCTGGTCCAAAACCGGCGTGGGATTTGACGCCGGCATCAAATTCGAAGTGGCTGATGAGGTTACCTTCGGATTTGCAGCCCAGGACCTGGGAACAAAAATCGGAGGTGATCGGGTTCAGGCTGACATGAGGTTCGGCGCGGTGATCTATCCTATGGAGGGATTCACCTTCCCGGTGGACGTGGAGAAGGTATCAAACAGACAGGGTCTGAGATTCCATTTCGGTGGAGAATACAAGTACGAGTTCTCCATGGACTATTTCGCCAGCTTGAGGGCTGGTGTCAACGATGGCGACTTTGCCATCGGTGTGGGATTGCAGATCTACAAGTTCATGCTGGATTATGCCTATATCACGGATAAACAGGACTTTCTGGGAGAAAATCACCGGATTTCCTTTACCATTGACTTCTAAGATAAAAGGTTTGCCTTTTAAAGCCTCACCCTTTTTGGGTGAGGCTTTTTTTATTTGCCTTTTTACCACAAAAATTTTAAATTAGAAAAAGATATGAAAAAGTCCCTCTAGCGAAAGCCAGAGGGCTACCCGGTTCAAGAGATTGCCACGCCCTTCGGGCTCGAAATGACATAGAGTAGACCAGTGGTTTACACCACTGGTTAAAACTTCATCTATGATTGATATAATTTGGATTACCGTATTTGATGCTTTGACAAAAAGAGGAGGATTTTATGGAGTTTAAGAGCTATAAGCTGAGGATTCCAAAGGATGCTAATGTGATCTTAGGCCAGACGCATTTCATCAAAACTGCAGAGGATTTGTATGAGACTTTGGTGGGATCCGTCCCGGGCATAAAATTCGGTCTGGCTTTTTGCGAGGCATCCGGTCCCTGCCTGGTAAGATCGGAAGGTAACGATGTGGAACTGAAGAAACTGGCTGCTCAATCCGCTTATGAGATCAGTGCAGGACATTCATTTATCATATATCTTAAAAATGCCTTTCCCATAAACGTTCTGAGGGCGATTAAGGAATGCCCTGAGGTCTGCTCGATTTTTTGTGCCACTGCCAATCCGGTTGAGGTATTAATGGCTGAGACAGAGCAGGGAAAAGCAATTTTGGGGGTGGTGGATGGGTTTGCCTCCAAGGGGATCGAATCGGATAAGGATGTGAAGAAAAGAAAGGAGTTTTTAAGGAAGATAGGTTATAAATTATAGGTGTGGTTCTGGATTAAGCAACATCAAAATCAACAACAACCAATGGCTTTTAGAGGTTGAATTGGAGATAGAATATTCCAAAGGGATTCATATTAAAGGGGTAGATATCTGGTTGGATGCAGAGAGAGTGGTCGATTTTTCCTTTATCTCCCATGCTCATATCGATCACGTGGCGAAACATAAAAGGATTTTAGCCACTCCCCAGACAGCTAAACTGTATGAAAATCGCCTGGGAAAGACCAATGCTAAAACCATGCTCTATCACCAACCCTACAGGCTAAAAGGGGCAAAGATAGAACTTTTCCCATCAGGTCACATCCTGGGATCTGCACAGATTCTGATCGAAAAGGGTGGGGTGAGGCTGGTTTATACCGGCGATTTTAAATTACGTCGGAGCTGGACCGCTGAGAAGGCTGAGATTAAAGAATGCGATATCCTGATAATGGAATCCACCTTCGGGCTTCCTCATTATATCTTTCCCCCCAGAAAAGAGGTGGAGAAACAGGTTTACGATTTTGTGGAAGATGCTTTTTCCCATAACCATACCCCCATTATCTTTGCCTATACTCTGGGCAAGGCCCAGGAAGCTATGAAGCTTCTGGGAAATAAGGGATTTAAATTGAGCGTGCATGGTTCAATTTGCAAGCTGGCCTCGGTTTATGAAGAATTTGGAGTTAAGTTCAGAAATTACCAGCAGTATAATCCCGGGAATTTGAAAGATCGGGTGCTGATAGCGCCCCCCTGGGCAAAAAAAACAAGGATGATTCAGAACATACCCCGGAAAAGAACTGCCCTTTTAACCGGCTGGGCCCTGGATGGCGGAAGGAAGAATTGGTATGGGGTGGATAAACTCTTTCCCCTGTCTGATCATGCAGATTATTCGGAGCTTATGGAATATGTAAAAAAGGCTAATCCTGCCAAAATCTACACGGTTCACGGTTTCAAGGAATTCGTGGATCATTTAAAAGAGGCAGGTTTTGATGCCCAGGAGCTCAAAACAAAGGGAAAAAGCTTTAAGTTCAATAAAGAGCTCCTTTTGAATTATGATCTCTTCAGATTTCTTTAGAAGATGAAAGTCCTGGGAATAAACGGAAGCCCGATAAAAGGGGGAAACGTGGATATTTTAATCCAGGAAATGATTAAGGGAATAAAGGGAAAAGGGATAGAGGAGGAAAAAGTAGAAGATAAGATTTTCTATTTAGATGACCTCAAGATAATGCCCTGCAAATCCTGTGGAGAAGCACCTCCTGAGCCTGATTTGTGTTTGTATCACGATGATATGGATCTGCTCTATCCTGAGCTTTTATCCTCCAATTTTTTTATTCTGGGCTCGCCCATCTATTTTGACTCGGTTTCAGCTCAGATGAAGCTTTTTGTCGACAGGTGTAATTGCTTTAAGCCTCTTATAACAAATGAAGATGACATCTATTCTTTCGTACACCGAAAAGAGGTTTTGTCTTCTCCACGAAAAGGGATCATAATCCTGGTGGGAGGAAAGCGTCAGAGATTTGATTTAGCCCTATCAATTTTAAAGGGATTTTTCAAATGGACTGAAATTAAATTCTTTGATAAAATCTTATATTCCCACGATGACTGGGAAATAGGTGGGGTAAAAAAGGATAAAGATGTTTTAAGAAAAGCATTCGAAACGGGTAGAAAAATGGTGTCAGAAGCCCAGCCATAGAACTCTTTTGTTGGAGTGCAACAACTTGTTGTTGCCTTAAGGAAATATCAGAACCTGGCTTTTATTTCCGTTATTTTTTCCAGAACCTAACTTAAGTTAGGTTCTGGACTTTGCTTCAGGTGAACATAAATGTTCACACTCCAAT
>JBARPA010000300.1:0-4228 GCA_049642665.1 Candidatus Zixiibacteriota bacterium | reverse complement strand
GCTCAGCTTCTCTGCTTATTAAAGATGTCCAAAAGTTGGTGGGTCAGATTGGATTATAGCAAATCTTAGTGCCCAACTGAATAATCTTGGAATCTTACCGTCAGCCAAATTTTTGGTTGACAACCATTTATTATTAACTAAAATATGAATGGAATCCGCTGTTGGGGTAAGAATGATGGGAAAAACAATACCCCATTACAAGATCCTGGAGAAGCTCGGAAAAGGCGGACAGTGTTTGGGATGTTATGCGGATACATATAAACAATGTTAGCTGGCTCTTTAAACAAACAGATTTTGCAGCTATGAATATTTCGAACTTAAAGAATTGTAATTGACCAAGTTTGGGAGGAAAAAGAATGTATAAGAGAAAGATATTTATTCATTGTTCCCTTGTGAGTGCAGTGTCCATAATTGCTATACTGAGCTTTAGTACATTTGTTAGTTGTTCGAAAGATCCTACTTCGTCAGCGAAAGATGATAATCAGCTCGAGTATGTTACCCCTGAAGAGGTCGGTTATTCATCTGAAAAACTGGTTGAAGCAAAACAATTTGCTGAACAGAGTGGCTATGCTGCAATAATGGTACTTCATGATGGAAAAGTCTTTTTTTCATGGGGTGAAATTACTAAGAATTATTGGTGCCATTCTATCAGAAAACCATTTTTAAGTGCACTCTACGGCATTCACGTTGAGCAGGGTAATATTAACTTTGATGCAACTTTAGAAGGGCTAAATATCGATGATATCCCTCTCAGCCTAACTCATGATGAAAAACAAGCAACGGTGCGAGATTTATTGAAATCCCGCTCTGGTGTCTATCATGAGGCTGCTGCAGAAGATCCAATCATGATTGAGACACGACCGGAGAGAGGCAGTCATGCACCGGGTACATTCTACTATTACAACAATTGGGATTTTAATGCATTGGGTACTATTTTTGAACAGGAAACTGAAACTAAAATATTTGAAGAATTCAAGGGAAAGATAGCGGATCCTGTGGGAATGGAAGATTTCAGTGTTGAAAACTGTCATTATCAATATGAGCTGGAAAAATCGATGCATCCGGCTTATCACTTTAGGATGAGCGCAAGAGATATGGCAAGATTCGGTGTAATTTACCAAAAGAATGGAATGTGGAAGGGTTTACGAATCATACCCAGTGAATGGATTACCGAAAGCACAACAGCCTATTCAATTGTAGATAGTACTTCTGGTGTAGCGTATGGTTATATGTGGAATGTCTTCCCAGAAGGTTCGTTAGTAGCCGATATGGTCGGTTACCCAGGGTATTACCATACAGGAATTGGTGTTCACGCATTAGTTATTGTACCTGAACTAAAATTAGTAGTGGTGGAACGTTTCGATACAGATGGAGACTGGGTTGACCCAGGAGATGTAGGAATGGAGCTGGGTATGATGATCATAAATGCCCGCATATCCGACTAAGGTTTTGTTGATGTTCTAATCATAATCAATTGCTATTACGCCAGCTAATCGCCAGACCTTTAGGTATAATTGCAAAACTGTTCAAACTACATAGCAAAAATTTAATCATGAACAATGTTAAGAATTGGTACCATAACTGAAGTCAAGTCAGGATATATAAACTCATGTTTAAACAACACCCATTTCTGAGAGCATTATTCATTTTTTTTAGAAGTTGGATAATTGCTATAATAGCACTTCTTATCCTATATTTTGCCTGGCTCCGGGAATGGCAAATGACATGGGGTGCGACAACAGATGAAGTAAGCCGTTACATGGCGGGTGATGAATTGCTTGAGGGTCCTGCCCTTAACGCAACCCGCGCAGTGGAAATAAAGGTACTTCCAGAACAAGTATGGCCTTGGTTGGTGCAAATGGGATTCAAAAGAGCAGGCTTATATAGCTTTGGAAAGTTGGACAATGGTGGTATGCCCAGTGCTGAGCGTATAATTCCGGAATACCAGAACTTGAAAGTTGGCGATTTAATACTTCCATCGCTGAAAGTGGTTGAGATGGAGCCTAATAAGTCTATGCTCTGGGTATTCCAGAGGGGAGCGGGTCCATGGCAAAACGCTACGTGGTCTTGGGGTCTCTATAAGACTAATAGTGGGCATACAAGATTGGTGTCACGCTTACGGCAACAGTACACTTTTAATTCTCTTCAGGAGATAATTACATGGGTAATAATTGACCCAATGGAAATTTTCATGATGCGCACAACTTTACTCGGAATTAAACGCCGGGCGGAGAGCAATTAGATAATTAAATTACGTTGGTTCTAAGAATTAGCTCACCATATACGGTTAAAATAATTGGAGAAATTGATGCTATGGTAAATAAGAATGATATAGTGATAAACGAAAACAAAATCAAAACTTTTCGATGGCTTTTCTATATTAGTTTATTCCAATTATTAGCATGTTTTATATTTCCCATAATCCAATTTCCAATTCAAGTCCTATTATATATTGAGATTCTTATTGCTCTCACAGTGGGACTACTGTTTGGACTATATTTTTTAGGTGTGAACATATATGGCATTTTTATTGATAAGAGAAGACGTCCCATTTATGTTGTAATAATTATATTTATTAGTGTGTGGACAATATGGACCATCATTACCTGGCTTTATATAGAACATATGTACTACCTTACTTAGATAAGAAGATCAGTACTGAGAAAAAGTTACATCGAGCTTAAGAATGGTAATTGCAACGTATTGAGTAATATGACTTAAGCGAATAAGCGAGTTCTACGAGACGAGTTTAGAACTTTTTCCATAGCAAATTGCCCAGATTCGCACCTTTTTGAAAATATTCAAAAGCTGATTGCTCAGCTTGAGATATAGTAAATTGGCATACCAAAATAGTGAAAAAGTCATGATCAAGCAATTTCTCGTTTCTTCCCCTCATCAATTTGGAATTCCGATCAGACTTTCGCAGCAGGCACAGACTACCTTATTGATTTTCATGTTCTCAGAATTCGTCGTTCGGATTTTCCAAATCACAAGATAGCTGATATTTTTTGAGAACTAAGCTTTAAAAATCTTTCTGCAAACTTTTAAATAGAGAATTTTGACAGCAGGGCTTTCGTCCGCCCTAACACTAACTAATCAGTTTAATTCGTTCATAGTGAATCCATTCCCTTCAGGTCTGAGCCTTCAGGCCGAAGGCAGGAGAAATCCATTTCATCCATTGACTACTATATAAGCATCGCCTTCTCCTGCTCCAGACAAGCGTTCCGTGGCTGGTTTCAAGACACAGAATTCGTCTCTCAATATCTTGCATTTGAGCAGGTTTCGCCCGCGGTTCATTTCTCGTGCGTGAAGAACACCAACTGAAAGGAAGGCAGCAGGCAGTATAGAGTATACACCATATACATATTTCAACCGCTACCCAGTTATGGAGGGCTCTACCGCATCCTACAATACCTCCACAAATAATCGACTAAAGCATTAAGGTTGCAACCTAAAAGGGTGATATATTTGTCACCGGCACCACAATAGATCAAAAGTTTGTTTTTTAAGGTGATAACCCCTGTTGGGAAAACGACAGCTGGCACGTCCACAGGATATTGATCATTGCCATATAACTCGTAAGGGGCTGAGGGGATGTAAATTGGATTTTTGGTTCGACAAAGCACCTTTCTGGGATCCTCCAGATCCAAAAGAGCCGCACAAATGGAATATCCTCTTTCAATCTTTTGGGGCAACCCATATATTTTGCACATGTTAATATCCAGCTCACCAACAGCATGATAGATAAGCAACCAACCTTTATCCGTTTCGATAATCTGGGTGCTCGGGCCTATCTTTTCTTTTTCATGAAGATAGTTTCCAGCTTCCAAAAGCAGATTTTCACCTCGCCGTTGGTAGATTTTTCTCCAGTAATCCTCATACTGGGAGGGGCTCAACAACTGATCCATCCCAGCTTCAAGAAAGCCCAGATGGATGTTGGGATGAAATCTTAAAAGTATATAAAGTTTCTCATTGATGTAGTCGGTGAAAGGAATCGCATTGCGGCTGTCAAAAGATTTGACTATGCCATGATAGGTGATGTTTATGAAGTCTTTCGTCGAATAGATCGCTATTCTATCGGCGTTTTTACCTTTGAAAGGAGGTTTTATCTTACCGCAACCAACCAGCAAATATAGCTGTGGGTATTGGATAATTCTTATGTCTTCTATCCCGTAGATGAAATCCTGGTGATCGGTGCCGTCCCCTTTGATCGCAACCTGGTTAAATC
>JBARPA010000299.1:0-2629 GCA_049642665.1 Candidatus Zixiibacteriota bacterium | reverse complement strand
ATATGACACAATTCTTTTAGTACAGTTGCAAATACTTCATTTGTGACTTTTACATTTTCGCAGGGATGATCGGGGGCGAATATAGTCGTATTATGATGTTCATCCATGGAGTGGCTTATCTCCAAGAAACGGGTTAAGAGATGATCTTCCCTTGCGTATTTACCCGCATCTTCATAACCTTTGTATAGATTTTCCAAGATATTCTGCGTCTCAAGTACTTCCATATCATCGGCAATGGAGATTACCAAAAGCCTTGAGAGGATACGCTGAACAATATGCATCAATTCTTCAAAGTCAAATTCGTCATCATCTTTGACCAAGACCTTGCTATCTTTATTATTTTTATATATGTTTTGAGCCAGGCTCAATCGCCAATTTTTTAGCTTCTCCAAGAAATTCTTGTCAATAGGTTCCTTTTTAATCTGGTCTTGTAGCCATTCTAAGCTCTTGGCTTCCACTCTTTCTCTCGATAATCTCCACAGGTCTTCAAATCTGCTTAGATATTCTTCTGGTGATTTAAAAGATAGAATTATCCTTTCTTGATCCGCATTGAACACAAACAGACATTCAAAATTAGTAAGAATTGCCCAGGGGATTTCCTTGCCTCTGGCATATCTCATTGCCTGTTTTTCTTCAGGAGTTCTATCTATAAGTTGCTGGAATTCCTTAAAGGGCAAGACCGTCTGAGCTCGAGGCTCTATTCGATTTTTAGGGATTTTTCCAAACTTCTTGATCTCCATAAAAATTCTTGGGTCGTTAGCAATAATCAGGCCTACGTCTGCAAAACCTGCTCCACGGATATATGATTCCCTGTCATATACTCTCACATCTTTGGTATCCCAACCCAATAAGTCGAATAGAGGTTCAACCAGTGTAGCGTGAACATTAGCCTCGCTTGTATCTTTGTTTTCCTGATAGATCCTGTGATACCTTTGGATTAGTTCTTTGAGCTTGCTTTTGATCTCTTTTTCGTTCATAACAAATTATATAAATTAAAACAGATCTATCTGCTCTTGATCTGAGACTTTTTGCTCTTGTTCCTGACCGAAGATCTGGATTTTGCCATAGACCCCGTCGTGCCCGGGAACGATATTTATTTTGCCCTCTCTCATTCTCTTAATGCCTTCCACTACCTTGGGTAGTGCTCCGGTGGATAATTCATCCAATTCCAGATCAAGAAGTATATGGAATTCGGTTTTGAATTTCTGTACCATCTGCTCATATATTGTCTGGACACCTTTGGTATCAGGTCCCTGTCCCAAGGCTTCAGCTATTATCTCCACCAAGGGAATAAGATTCTTATAGGGTATGGCATTCTCAGGTTCAAATCCGGGGGACCTATCTGCTAAAGAGTCGACCCGGCTCATTACCCCCACGGTTATTTTCCTTTTGCATACCGGGCAAATACCCTTGTTTTTTCTGGTCTCCTCAGGGGAGAGGAGCACCCCGCAGTTTCTGTGGCCGTCGAAATGATACTTTCCTTCTTCAGGGAAAAACTCTATGGTATATAAAAACTTTTTCTTATCCTTGTTTTTTATTGCCCCGATGATTTCATCATAGGAAAGTTCGCAGTCGAAAACATTTGCCTCTCTGCCGATCTTGGAAGGAGAATGAGCATCGGAGTTGGAGATCAGGGTTATATTATCCAGTTTAGACCATCTCCAGTTCATAGATGGATCAGATGAAAGACCGGTTTCAATTGCAGAGATATGTCCGGATTCCTCCTCAAAACATTCCTCAATGGAATCAAAGCCTGAGTTGGCACCGAATATTGAAAACCACGGTGTCCAGGCATGAGCAGGGACGATAAAGCATTCCTCTGATACATCCAGTATAATTTTGATTAAGTCCTTTACCGGAAAGGTAAAGATAGGCCTGCCGTCTGAATGAAGATTTCCCAGACCTAATAAATTCCTGTTGATCTTTTCCACCACCTCAAATGACGGGGCAAAGATCAGGGTATGTATCTTCCTCAGCCTTCCTTTTTGATGAAAAATATTATTTACCTCAGTGCTCAGGATAAAATGGACGTCCTCTTTACCATTTTTTAGCACAAAGAGCCCCTTACCTGTGGGTTCCAGTTTCTGTTGAAGTTCTGCAAAATAGGTCGGATGGGTGTAATCGCCGGTTCCCAGAAGGCCGATTCCTTTTAGCTTTGCCCATTTAGCTAAAGTTTCCACCTCCATATCTTTGGATGTGGCCCGGCTGTATTTGGAATGAAGATGCAAATCAGCAATAAATTTCATCTTTTTCCCCGACTTTTAAATAAGGCCTTTGATAAAGACCTTTAATCTTTTTTCAAATGTTGGTCTAAAAAGTCGACCATCTTGCGGTATGCCACTAATCTGTTGGACAGTTTAGCAATACCGTGTCCCTCATCAGGAAATATCAGGCCGTCCACTTCACCGCCTTGAGCCTTCACGGCCTCGATCACCTGTCTGGCTTCACCTACCGGGACTCTGGGGTCGTTCTCACCGTGAATCACCAGAAGCGCAGCTTTGATTTTATCCACTTTGTGAATAGGGGAGATGCTTTTCAGGAATTCCGGGTCAGTCAGGGGACCATACTCTGATTCGCGGAGTGCCCGCCTATAAGCCGTGGTGTTCTGGAGGAAGGTGACGAAATTGAC
>JBARPA010000298.1:0-3875 GCA_049642665.1 Candidatus Zixiibacteriota bacterium | reverse complement strand
TATACATCCTCTGATGTTAATCTTATTAAAGAAACAATTTACAACAACGGGCCGGTTGTGGTATGGATGATGATCTATACCGATTTTTACTACTATTCGGGCGGAATATACCAGTATAGCCATGGGGTAGCAGAAGGTGGTCATTTCGTGGTGATTTGTGGGTGGGATGATGCCGAGGGCTACTGGATATGCAAGAACAGCTGGGGTACTGGTTGGGGCGAGGCTGGATGGTTCCGCATAAGAATGGGGGTTAATGAGGCAGGTATAGAACAGGATGTATATCAAATGAACGTGGACCTGCCAACGGTTACTGAAAGGATGAAGGTTAAATCTCCTGATAATGGCGAGGGATGTATGGCCGGGTATGATGCTTATATCGAGTGGGCCTCTGCTTTATATTACGGGGATATAAGAATCGAGTATTCTACCAACGAAGGCCAAGACTGGCAGCTCGTCGTTGATAACACAACAGACGATGGCAGGTACCACTGGGACGTACCGGAAACTCCTTCATCCAGCTGCAGGGTGAAGATCTCAGATCCGGTTGACGGTAATCCCTTTGACTTAAGTGATGACAATTTCATTATCTTTCTAATTGGCGACGCCAATGCAGATACTAAAATTGATATAGTGGATATCGTCTACGTGGTCAACTACGCATTAAGAAGCGGACCCGAGCCCATCCCTCTGAAAGCAGGGGATGCCTTTTGCGACGAGGAGGTTAATATTCAGGATGCGGTCTGGCTGGTGAACTACGTTTTCAAAGGTGGACCAGAGCCCCAGTGTTAACTTATCATCACTTAGCGATACTATTTCCTGGGGACAGGTCTTGAAGACTTTCCCTACACTACTCCATAATCGAAGGTAGCCGCAACCTTTAGGTTGCGTGGAGTGTAGGAGCGGCATTTGCGCAGGCTGAAGCCTGCGGTTACCAGTATTTCAACAACTGTACAAATAGTCCTATAAATTAAAACGTGTAGCAGTGCCTTTACAGCTCTGATCGGTTTTGCGGAGGGATAAACCCTCCGCTGCACGATCGAACATTTTGGAGTGCAACAACTTGTTGTTGCACGCGAAAACAAGTTTTCGCACTCCTCTTTGATGTTAGGCATAAAGGCATAAGCAACGGTTTTATCTGAGGGGGAGGCGTTCATCGCCTCCCTTACCTTGGGAGCCCATAAGGGGCTCCCCTACATTAATAATGTGCCTTTTAAGTCACCCTGGCATAGTAGAGCCTTCATGGTTCTGCTCGGCTTTGCGGAGGGATAAACCCTCCGCTACGCGATCGAACATTTTGGAGTACAACAACTTGTTGTTGTATTAGAAAAAAAGTTTTGGTATCCTTGAACACTCTTGATATCTTTTTTTACCTCTTTATGTAATGTCTCTCGTAATATTTCAAATACTCACCGGATTTAACCTTCTGCCACCAATCTTTGTTTTTGGTATACCAGTCGATGGTTAATTTCATTCCCTGTTCAAAAGAAACTTCCTGTTCCCAACCTAACTCTTCTCTTATTTTATTTGCATTTAGTGCATACCTTCTATCATGTGCCGGTCTATCTTTAACATACATTATGAGAGATTCTGGCTTTCTCAAATCTTCTAAAATCGTCTGAGTTATCTTCAGGTTGGTCTTTTCAACATTGCTTGAGATATTGTAAATCTCTCCGATCTTCCCTTGATGCAAGACCACATCAATGGCTTTGCAGTGATCATCCACATAAATCCAGTCCCGGATATAGAGTCCGTCTCCATAGATGGGAAGCTCTTTGTCATCTAAAGCATTGGTGATGAAAAGGGGAATCAGCTTCTCCGGGAATTGATAGGGACCGTAGTTATTGCAGCAGCGGGTGATGATGGCTGGCAAATTGAAGGTTTTGACATATGAACGGATTAAAAGATCAGCTCCCGCCTTGCTGGCAGAATATGGACTGTTGGGCATAAGGGGGGACTCCTCGGTGAATTTGCCTTTTTCACCTAAGCTTCCGTAGACCTCGTCCGTTGAAATCTGTATAAATTTCTGGATTTTGTGTTTTAAGCACCCTTCCAGCAAAACCTGTGTTCCTAAAACATTGGTCTTGACAAAGACTCCCGGATCATAAAGACTGCGATCCACATGGGTCTCCGCTGCGAAATTAATTACCGCATCAACTTTTTCCTCTAACAATTCATCAACTAATTCTGAATCGAAGATATCCCCTTTGGTAAATTGGTAATTGGGATTTTCCTCTACATCATTAAGATTGTCCAGGTTTCCGGCATAGGTCAGCTTATCCAGGTTGACAATATTATATTCCATATGTTTAGATAGTATATGTCTGATGAAATTTGACCCTATGAATCCAGCGCCGCCTGTGACCAAAATCTTCATTTAGCCGCCCTTTCTTTCCCACTCATAGGGGATTTCTCTGGTGTGAGGTTCAATCCTGTATTCGTCCGGTTTCTCGTAATTGTAAACTTCGGTGGGACAATTAATGCAGATTGCCTCCTGTTCGGATATACATTTGAATCCATGATAGACCAGTTTGGGTATCTGGATCAGGGTGGGATTATGCTCCCCTAAGAAGAACTCATTTATCTCTCCATGGGTGGGGGAGTCCTCCCGTGGATCATACAGCACCAGTTTGATCATTCCCTTAACCACGACAAAATTATCCACCTGTTTTTTGTGATAATGCCATCCCTTCACCACACCAGGGTAAGCTGTGGTCATATATACCTGACCGAATTTCAGGAACAGTTCATCATCTGCCCGAAGTATCTCCATTAACCTTCCCCTCTCATCCGGGATGACCCTCAGTTTTTTTTGTTTAACACCCTCGATCATACATCTTCCCTTCTTTATATTTTCTTGTTAGCGCCGTGTTTGGCAACAAAGCTATTGGCATTCAGAAGAGCATCGATGGATGCTCCGGCGTCAGCCCAGTAACCTTTTAAAATGGAGTAGGTCAAATTACCCTTTTTAATATATGCATTATTCACTTCGGTGATTTCCAGCTCGCCCCTCTTAGAAGGCTTTAAGGTTCTTATAATATCGAAGACCTCGTTGTCATACATATATATGCCCAGAACAGCGTAGTTCGAGCTGGGCTTTTGGGGTTTTTCGACAATTTTTACTATTCTATTACTTTTGAGTTCAGCCGCACCATAGTCCTTGGGGTTTCTAACTTTTTTTATCATAATCCTGGCACCCGATTTCTGGCGTTTGAATTCACGAACTGCTTCAACTATGTTCCATTCGATAATATTATCCCCTAATATCACCACGATTCTTTCGCCCTCAGCAAAATGCTCAGCCAGGCTCAGGGCTTCAGCGATTCCACCCTCTCTTTCCTGATAGGTGTAATGAAGATGTTTTAAGCCGAATTCCTTTCCGTTACCCAAAAGCCTCAGGAAATCGCCGGCATTGTTCCCGCCGGTTACGATCATGATATCTTTAATTCCCGCATTGATCAGTGTTTGTAGAGGATAAAAGATCATAGGTCGGTCGTAGACCGGCAGAAGATGCTTATTAGTAATCTTGGTCAGAGGATAAAGCCTGGTACCCAACCCTCCGGCTAAGACCAATCCTTTCATAGTTATCCTTTCATCTTATTCGCTAAGAATTAATACAGAAATATGAAATACACAAAAAAGCACTGGAGTTACTTCAATTTTTTTAGTCGAAAAGATTTTCTTTCTTTGATGTTTCAACTTCTTATTTTATCTTACTTCTACCATTCAGTAAAAAATCTCTCTTTAAAAGTTCATTGTAAATAAAAGGCTAAGAGTTTTCGCTCTTAGCCTAATATATCCCCCACAGAATATTAAAACAACTATTTTCCCTTTATTTCTTCCCTTTTTTCTCCCCCGGCTTGGGTTCTTCCTTTTTC
>JBARPA010000297.1:0-7371 GCA_049642665.1 Candidatus Zixiibacteriota bacterium | reverse complement strand
GAGATAGCCGGGGAGTATGGAGTTAAGGTCTACAGAACCAAGGTGGGAGAAGCCTTCGTGGCCCGGAAGCTGAAAAGTATCAAAGGGGTCATAGGAGGGGAGGGTAATGGTGGGGTTATCCTGCCTGAACTGCATTATGGCCGGGATGCGCTGGTGGGAATGGCTTTGATTTTAGAGTACATGACAGAATCCAGAAAACCAATATCAGAATTATCAAAAGATCTCCCCACCTTTCACATGGTCAAAAAGAAAATAGGAATAAAGGGGAATTTAAATCCCAAACTGAAAAAGTTAGAAAGAGAGTTTAAAGGATCAAAGATAAATAGGGTGGATGGATTGAGATTGGATTTGGCAGATTCCTGGCTGCACATCCGGAAATCCAATACCGAGCCTGTGGTGAGGATCATAAGCGAGGCTAAATCGAAAAGGATGGCAAATAAATTGGCGAATGAGGCGATAAATATATTGATATAATTTCTGGAGGGAAGATGTGCGGAATTATTGGCTATGTAGGCAAAAAAAGAGTTGTTCCCATCCTGATTGAGGGTTTAAGAAGGTTAGAATACCGGGGATACGATTCTGCCGGGCTAGCAGTTTTAGAAAAGGACGGATTGATAATCGAAAAGACCGCAGGCAAGGTTAATGCCCTGGAGGAGTTGATAAAGGAGAAGAATTTTAAAAGCACAATCGGCATAGCTCACACCCGCTGGGCTACTCACGGTGAACCTACGGACATAAATGCTCACCCCCATCTGGACTGCAAACAGAGGATAGCGGTGGTGCATAACGGTATAATTGAAAACTTCCGGAGCTTAAAGGAATTTCTGGAGAGAAAGGGGCACAAGTTCACCACCGATACGGACACCGAGGTTCTGGCTCATCTGATTGAGGAATACTACGAGGGCGATCTGTGCGAAGCCACTCGTTTGGCTTTATCTCAGGTGGAGGGCACCTATGGAATAGCTGTGCTTTGTAAAGACAATCCTGAAGAGATCATAGCTGCCCGCCACGGAAGCCCTTTAGTGGTGGGTCGGGGTGAGGGAGAGAACTTCGTGGCCTCGGATATCTCCGCTATCTTGAGACATACCAATCAGGTGGTATACCTGGAGGATAAGGAAATTGCCCTGGTGAATAAAAATAAGTTTTCCATTTCCACCATCGACAAAGTTGAGGTGACTCCTAAAGTTCAGGAGATATCCTGGACCCTGGATCAGATCGAGCGGGGCGGGTTTCCTCATTTTATGCTTAAGGAGATATTCGAGCAGTCCACTACCATGCAAAATGCCATGAGGGGAAGACTCAATCCGGAGGAGGGAATGGTCCGACTCAACGGTTTGAATCTCCAATACGAGGAGCTGCACCATATTGATCGGATAATCTTGAGCGCCTGCGGAACCTCCTGGCATGCTGCCTTAATTGGAGAATACATCATAGAGGAACATGCCTCCGTTCCGGTAGAAGTGGAGTATGCTTCAGAGTTCAGATACAGAAGTCCCATAATAAATGATGGAACCGTGGTCTTTGTGATTTCCCAGTCAGGAGAGACCGCGGATACCTTGGCTGCGATGAGGGAGGCCAAGAGAAAGGGAGCCACCGTCTTAGGAGTCTGCAATGTGGTGGGCAGTACCATCGCCCGGGAAACGGATGGCGGAGTCTACATCCATGCCGGACCAGAGATCGGCGTGGCCTCCACCAAAGCCTTCACCTCCCAGATAACAGTTTTAACTCTTCTCTCTGTTCTTTTAGGCAGGATGAGGAATATGTCAGTGGAAAAGGGAAAAGACATTATAAACGAATTGATGGAGATACCTGAAAAGGTAAGAAAGATTCTTGAAAGAAAAGAACACATAAAGGAGATCGCCTCTCAATATTATAGGAAAAACAACTTTCTTTATCTGGGAAGGGGATTAAACTTCCCGGTGGCTCTGGAGGGTGCCTTGAAGTTAAAGGAGATATCCTATATTCATGCTGAGGGATATCCAGCTGCTGAGATGAAGCACGGCCCCATAGCCCTGATCGATGAGAATATGCCCGTGGTGGTCATAGCCTTAAGGGATTCCGTCTATGAAAAAGTTCTCTCCAATATCCAGGAGATCAAGGCTCGACGGGGCAAAATAATTGCCCTGGCCACTGAGGGAGACGATGATATAAAAAGCAGGGTGGATCACGTCATATATATACCGGAGACCATTGAACAGCTTACCCCACTTCTCTCCATCATCCCTTTGCAGCTTTTGGCTTATCATATGGCGGTGATGCGGGATTGTGATGTGGACCAACCCAGGAACTTAGCCAAAAGCGTAACCGTGGAATAGAGAAAAACCGGAGGTAATAAATAAAGATGAAATCTATAATTGTTGTGATTTTACTTTTTTCTGTAAGCTTCTGCGTTTTCTGCGCAAAAGATGATTACACAAAAGCCAGGGATTTTCTGGCAAAAGGTAACAAGTTAATGGACCAAAGGAGTTATGATGAGGCTATAAATAAGTTTTTAGAGGCAGTAGACCTGGATTCAACTCTGGTAGAGGGATATAATAACATTGCCCGGGCCTATTTAAGCAAAATTACCCCGAACTTGGCTGTTCCCTATTGCCAAAAGGCCTTAAGCATAGATTCCTCCAATGTCGATGCTTTAAATCTTCTGGCCCTGGCTTATCAGAATATGGGGCTTTTTAATAAATCATTGGTTCAGTATGAAAAAACCCTTCAATTGGATTCCACCAATATTGGTGCTTACACCGGATTGGGCGGCCTTAATCTGCAGAGGGGAAATTATGAGCAAGCGATTTTGAAATTTGAGCAAGCACTGGATATTGACCCATCCAATTCATCTGTTCATCATAATCTGGCTTATGTTTACTATCTTTCAGGAAAGTTTGACAGAGCAGAGGAGGAGTTAATTGAAGCTTTGGAGCTGGAGCCGGATTTTGTACAAGCTCATATGAGCCTGGGGTTGGTCTACTCCCATCAAGGAAGAATTAGTGAAGCCATCTCTGAATATAAAAAGGTGGTGAAGATGAATCCTGATCTGGAGAGCGGACATCATAGTCTGGGGGTGGCATATGCCAGCCAGGGCAATTATGATGAAGCTATCAAGGAACTGAAAAAGGCAGTGGAGCTTAATCCTCAGTTTCTCCTGGCTCACAATAGCCTGGGAAGCGCCTATTGGCAAAAAGGAGAAACGGATAAGGCCATATCCCATTTTGAGAAGGTTATCCAGATTAATCCGAATTTCGTGGATGCTCATCAGAATTTGGGTGTTATCTACTATAGTCTGGGGAAAATCAACTTAGCCATAGAGGAATTTGAGATGATTGCAGAGCAAAGACCAAATTCAGCGGTGCCTCATAATTATCTCTGTATGATGTACAGGGATAGTAATATGTGGGAGAAAGCGGAGGAGGAATGCAAAAAGGCCTTAGGAATCGATTCCTCGTATGTGGATGCTTACTATAACCTGGGATTGCTATATCATGGAAGAGGGGATTTAGATAACGCAATGGCTCAATACCAGAAAGCATTAGATTTCAAACCCGACTTTGAATTAGCTCAGGAGGCTTTAAAATTAGTAGAAATGGAAAAGGAGAACTTGAAAAAAACTCAATCCCGGTAACTTTATTTGATTTGCAATTTCATTTAATCGTATTATATTGGTGAGAAAATAAAGGAGGAAAATAGTTGAAGAAAGATATTCATCCCAAGTATTTTGAGACCACCATCACCTGTGCCTGCGGGAACGTGATAAAAACCCGTTCCACGGTAAAAGACATTCACGTGGAGATATGTTCTGCCTGTCACCCCTTTTTCACTGGAAAACAGAAGCTGGTGGATACTGCAGGTAGGGTGGAGCGCTTCCGCAAAAAATACGAGAAGATCCAGAAAAAAAAGGAGGAGGAAAAAAGCTCCCCCAACTCATCTGAGCAGTAGCGAGTTTTTTTGGCGATCTGTTGTTTTAGATTGTTTTTTTATCTCTTAATGGCAGATCGCTTTTTTATAAGAATAATAAGCTAAGAGGTTTAATTTGCAACGGTCTGAAGTCGGAGGACAGGCGGTTATCGAGGGAGTGATGATACGTTCACCCCAAAGGATTTCCACCGCGGTACGCAAGCAAAGCGGGGAGATCGTGATAAAAAACGACGATTATATCTCCCTGACAAAAAGAAAAAAAGTTTTTAACCTTCCCATAGTCAGGGGGATTATATCCCTGGGGGAGATGTTGATTATCGGCATCAAGACCTTGAACTATTCCGCCAACGTAGCTATGGAGGATTTTGAGGAAGAAGAAAAAAAGAAAAAAGGATCTTCAGGTGTTTCTTCTCAGGAGAAGAAAAAGACTTCAAATGATTTGCTTTTAGCTCTGACCGCAATTGGTGCGGTTGCTTTGGGATTGGTGGTATTTTTCTTTTTACCTCTTTTCCTTTCTAAACTTATGGGTGTGGAGAAAAAAGCCTTAGCCTTTAATCTGGTGGCGGGTATAATCAGGATATCATTGTTTATCGCGTATATCTGGATACTCTCCCTGGTGGGGGAGTTCAGAAGGGTATTCCAGTATCACGGGGCTGAACACAAATCGATTTTTGCTTATGAGGCAGGTGAAAACCTATGCTTTGAAACAGCTAGAAAATACCCCACTGCCCATCCCCGATGCGGAACCAGTTTTATCATTATTGTGGCTCTTTTCGCCATTCTCTTTTATTCTTTGTCTGATACTGTGTATTATCTGGTCACAGGGATTCCTCCCACCCTTTTGAAAAGATATTTGATTCACTTTATTTTACTTCCTTTGGTGGCCGGCGGAGCTTATGAGCTGCTCAAACTTTCGGGAAAGAAAAGGAATAGCAAAATCATCAGGATTTTCAGCGCTCCAGGAGTATGGCTGCAGAGGATAACCACCAGAGAGCCGACCGAATCTCAGCTGGAGGTGGCAATTGCTGCTCTGGAGAATGCGTTAGGGAAAAGTGAAGAGTTAAGAGTAGAGAGTAAAAAGTAAAAAGATGCTGGAGCTTTTAGAAAAAATCGAAGAGAAACAAAAAGAGCTGACCCAGCTTTTGTCTGATCCAAAGGTACTCTCCGATCAGAGAAGATACAAAAAGGTAGCCAAAGAACATAAGGACTTCTCTGAGATAATAGAAATAGGTTCAAAGTATAGAAAAATACTTAAACAAATAGAAGAGGATGAGAAGATAAAATCAGAATCTGAGGATAAGGATCTGGTCGAGCTGGCAAAATCTGAGTTAGAAGAGCTTTACCCACAGAGAGAGAAACTGGAGAAAAAACTGAAAGTTCTTTTATTACCCAGGGATCCCAACGATTCCAAAAATACCATTCTGGAGATAAGGGCAGGAACCGGCGGGGAGGAAGCTGCGCTTTTTGCATCAGACCTTTACAGAATGTATTCCCGGTATGCTGAATGCATGGGCTGGAAAACGGACGTTTTATCTTCCAATCCCACCGGCATCGGGGGATTCAAAGAGATCATATTTCTGATAGAGGGGGAGGAGGTCTACGGCAAGCTGAAATACGAATCAGGCGTGCACCGGGTTCAGAGGGTGCCGGTCACCGAAGCCTCCGGAAGAATCCATACCTCAGCGGCATCGGTTGCTGTTTTGCCCGAGGCCGAAGAGGTGGATGTGGAAATCGATCCTGAGGATCTGAAGGTTGACGTTTTCAGGTCATCCGGGCCGGGCGGCCAGTCGGTGAACACCACGGATTCTGCTGTCAGGATAACCCATATTCCCACCAATACGGTGGTCACCTGTCAGGATGAGAAATCACAGCTAAAAAACAAAAACAAGGCCATGAAAGTCTTAAGGGCCCGGCTTCTGGACAAAGCCCAAAGAGAACAAATTGAGAAAATCGCAAAGGAAAGAAAAAGCATGGTGGGAACCGGGGACAGATCCGCCAAGATCAGAACCTACAACTTTCCCCAATCCCGGGTCACAGATCACAGAATTAATTTGACATTATACAAACTGGATAATATCTTGGATGGAAATATTGACGAGCTGATCGAGGTTTTAAAGACCAAAGAACAGGAGAAAACCCTTTCCGACAGTAGTTAATGGTAATTTGTTATTGGTTCATAGTAATTAACTAACAACCAACAACCAATAACTAACAACTTTTCAGATCTGCGAATGAAGTTAAGAATAGTAATTGCTTTAATACTCACCCTGGTATTTGCATCAGCAGCCAGGCGTCTTTCCGAGAGAAAACCAGAGATAAAAGTTATTGAAGAAGGGGGAATAAAAATTGAACACACCACAGTGGTTGAAAAAATCGGTGAAGGGGATGTGGATATTCGCGCAAAAATTTCGACTCCTGAACCTGCTGGTAATTATAGAATCAATTTAGTTTACAGAATTGGTGAAGGTGATTTATTATCTGTCCCCATGCAACCGCAAAAAGAAGATCCTGGCTCTTTTTCTGGTGTTATCCCTTCCCAGCCCAAAAGAAACAAGGTCTATTATTATATCTCAATTACGGATAGTGAAAGAAACGAGCTGACCTTGCCGGACAGGGTTAATCGATTGAACCTGCCTTTTATGATAAAATTCAAAGGGCAGGTATCGTCTGCTGTGCTTATTGCCCATGCCATTGCCATGTTTGCGGGGATTTTCTTTGTTTTCATGGTACTATTTTATGATATCGACCTTTTAAGAGGCATAGATACTCTAAAGGATGTGGGAAATCTCTCCATTCTGGCCACCTTTTTTATTTTTCTGGGTGGAATGCCCCTGGGATGGTGGGTAACCTACCAGACCCTGGGAATTCTCTGGGAGGGGATTCCCATTGGCTGGGACATAACTGACAGCAAAACCTTGATTATATTTTTATACTGGTTTATTCTTCTGTACCTGATGAAAGGCACCATCCTGAAAAAGAACTCGAAGTTAAATGCAGTTGGCGATAAGCCACTTGGGGTTCTGGTGCTTATGGGCGTGATATTGACCTTTCTTTTATATCTTATACCTCATTCCATTCAATTATGATAGATTGGAAGAAAATTACAGAGATTGCTTTAAACACCGCCAGAGATAAAGGCGCCTCCTATTCAGACGTAAGGATTGTTCAAACCCAGGATGAGGGGGTATCAATTAAAAACGGAGTGCCGGAATTAACCGATAGATCCGAATCAATGGGATTTGGTATAAGAGTCATTGCTTTTGGGTGCTGGGGATTTGCCTCCTCCTCTGATTTTAATTCGGATAACATTAAAAGAGTTGCAGAGCTGTCCGTAAAAATAGCCAAAGCCAGCGCCAGGGTGAAAAAAGACGATGTGAGTCTGGCTCCTTTGGAATTGGAAGAGACTAGTGGGAAAAAAGGCAAGATCATCGATTCATACCAGACGCCAATTGAGATCGATCCTTT
>JBARPA010000296.1:0-7061 GCA_049642665.1 Candidatus Zixiibacteriota bacterium | reverse complement strand
GTTTATTCACCTTTCTGAATCTGTCGATCAGGAAGCGGACTTCTCTTTTTTCTAGTTGCGGCTCAAGGTAATATCTCAGGATCTTCTTTTGAGATTGGAAAAGAAGCGGAAGATCGCAGAAATTGCACCGGGCTACATTGGCCCCTTCCAGAAACTCAAATGCCGCCCCGCAGGAAGGGCAGGAGGTAGATACTTTCAGTCTTTGCATAATCTACTCGATTTTTTCTCCACAGTTAAAGCAGAACTTTGTTCCCGGCGGCAAGGTGGTGTCACATTTCTTGCATTTGGTCTTCTCAGTCAATTTAAAACCGCATATCAGACAGAAGTTCGCCTCAGCTGGCAAATCCTTGCTGCATTTGGGGCATTTATTAATCACCACCATCTGGTGACCGCATTTGTAACAGAACCTGGAATGCTCCGGGGTATCAGCTCCGCATTTGGGACAGGTGACGGTGGGGAGGGATTCATATTTCAAATCCTTCTGATCTGCTGATAAGGCCTTTGACAGAAGACCGGGCACTAAAACGCCCACCCCAACACCGGCTCCCATTCCCACGCCAGCCTGAGCATAGCCCCCTGCACCTGATTGTCCTAATGCTTTTGCCATCTCGAATTTTAAAAACTTATCCAGATCACCCACTGCTTTCATTCCGGATTTTTCGTCTATCATCTTCTGCACCTCATCGGGTGGGGTAATGGAGGAGATATAGAAGTCTATAAGCTCCATCCCGTATTTCTGGAACTCAGATTCAATTCTCTCTTTAACCTCCTCTGCCAGCTTTTGATATTTTTGGGGCAAATCCAGGATAGTGTCCAGTTTTTCGCCAAAAAGATCATTGATCCGGGCGACAATGACCTGTCTTAAGTAGTCCTCAATCTGTTCAGTAGTATAGACATTTTCTCTTCCCACCAGAGTGTTTAAAAAGAGCAAAGGCTCGACAATCTTGAAAGTGTAAGCCCCGAAAGCTCGCAGGCGCACCAGACCCAATTCGCTGTCTCTGAAAGCCACAGGGTCTTTGGTTCCCCATCTGAGATTGGTGAAGATTTTATGATTGATAAAATAAACCTCCACCCTGAAGGGGGACTTAAATCCCCAAGGTAAGGCTAAAATCTTGGTAAGCACTGGCAGGTTAAGAGTGGTCAAGGTATGCCTGCCGGTACCTAAAACGTCGCAGGCCTTGCCATTTCTAAAGAACACTGCTGATTGACTGTCTCGAACAATACACTGGGCGCCCAGTTTTATCTCAGCTGATCCCTTTTCCGGAATCCGGTAAATCATCTCGTTTTCCCTGGGATTCATCCACTCGATGACTTCTAAGAATATGGACATAAAACCTTCCTTTTGAAAAGTTAATAAGAAAGCTATTTTTAATTTTATCGGTATTTGGGAATGTCTCTTTAGAAAAGTCCACTAGTGTTTTAAATGGGATTTCGCTTAGCTTAGATGTAAATCAGGGAGGATGATAACATCCTCCCTTAAGTAGAGATGTTTTATTCTAATCGATCAGTCCTGATTCTAAGATATTCTATTTGATTTTTTCGGCTGGCATATCCTGACCACCCTGGTGAAGAATTAGGCTGGTTACACTGCTATTTTCATCTATTATAAATGTAATTTGGGCATCAACTACTTTCAGGAAAAATTCGGTTACAGATCTGGGGAATATCTCCGCTTCCTGCTGGCCTGTTGCCTGGGTGAAGATTCTGTTATCTCTTGTCCTGATAGTAAGTATGAATCCGGGAGCAAGCTGGTATTCCCCAACATATCTTTCGAAGATTTTTGGATCCACTTTAGCAACCTGTGTTTTTGCTTTTCTGTCAGCCAGAATCTTTTCAGCTTTCTCGCCTTCAAGCTTTTGGGCAGGTTTATCTTCACCCTGCTGGTGAATGATGTGCTTGATTACTTTGCCGTTCCCATCCCTAACAAAGGTTAAGGTAGTGGTATGGTCGTGTTCGAAATAGAATTTGTCCGCTGCTTCGGGATATAGTCTAAAACGTACACTCCCACCTCGCTGGGAGTATAATGCAGTATCTTCGATATCAACAAAACGATAATCATCTTCCGCAATCTCATAAGCTCCCTCATAGTCGGTAAATATTTCCGGGTCCACCTCAATAGGGGTCTTGATCACAGGGACATCATAGGGCTTATCAAACATTATGGCTGCCAGGCCACTGGCGATGTTCTCCACAGGAGCGTTGTCGTTGTTGCTCAGCACCACTATGCACAGAGAATCTTCCACCCAGCGGTTGAATGTGGTGTGAAAGCCGTCTATACCGCCATTGTGCCAGACAAGGGGGCGATTGTATCTTTCCTCTATTAACCAGCCATAGCCATAGTTCTTCAGAACAGGTGTAAACATTTTATCCAGGGAGCTTTTTTTCAGGATTTTTTCAGTGTAAAGAGCCTGATCCCAGATGAGCATATCCATAACATTGGAGTACAATGCCCCAGCCGCATAGGGAGCCGACATATGAACAAAGTCAGCATTACGCAGCTCACCCTTTTCATCCAGGGTGTATCCTGCTGCCCGGTTCTCCATAATCTTATCCCGATGATCATAACCTGAGTTGGTCATGTTAAGTGTTTTTAGGATATTTTCTTCAACATAATCTTCGTAGGTTTTTTCGGATACAACCTCAATTATCGCGCCCAGCACCACATAACCCGAATTGCTGTACTTATACTTTTCTCCAGGCTCAAACTCCAGCGGTTTATCCTTGAAAATTGTCAAAAGCTCATCTACTGTTACAGGAAGCGCCTTCTGGGTCATAATATCTGGCATATCGGTATAGCTTGGAATGCCTGAGGTATGAGACAAAAGATGATGGATGGTGACCTTATCTCCGGTTTCTTCAGGATAGGTCGGCAAATGTTTGGTTATGGGGTCATCCAGACTCAGAAGCCCTTTTTCCTGAAGCTGCAGAATGGCTGTGGCAGTGAACTGTTTGGTGATCGAGCCTATCTGGAATTTCATCTCCGGGGTATTGGGAACACCCAGCTCGATATTAGCCATACCATATCCTTTTTTGAATATCACTTCGCCATCTTTTGCTACCAGAGCTGTGCCATGAAATTTCCAGATCTCATGGCAGGCGTTTAAATAGCCATCCATCTTTTGTTTTAACTCTTTGGCCTGAGTGCTGGTGAATGAAACAAATAGCAAAAAGATCAGCACAAAAAAGGCGATTTTCTCAGCTAAAAAAAACCTTGAAGAAGATTGTGGTTCTAACATAAGACCTCCGGTTTTAGTTTGGCCGAACATCATATCATTCCAATTTAACTTATTAGACAGGAATAACAATAATTTGTTTCACTTAATACTTATAAAAACCCAAAATGAGATAATTATATTTTTATCTATAGAATATAGTGTATCTGAAATTCTTAAAATAAAAATAGAAATTTAAAAATGCTTTTTAGGGAATATCCCGACCCATCCCCTGATCTCCACTGCTTTCAGATTCAGAAATTTCAGGTAATAGATTTATTGACTTTAACTTAGAAATACCCTATAATATTAGTCAAATGGCGTGAAATAAGCTTCATGCATTTTAGCCATATGTTTATAGAAATTGCTATTTATTATTTATGTATCTGAGAAGAGATTAGACGAATTATCTGAATTTGAAAGGAGTAGATGATGAGGCCAGTTTTGAGATTCTTGAGCGATGAACTTATCCAGAAGATAATTATAGAAGCCAAGGAGGTTCTTTGTAAACTTGGTGTGGAAATTCACAACGAAAGTATTATTTCCATGCTTGCTGATCATGGTGCCCGGGTGGAAAAAGACAAATATCATGTTTTTCTTACGGAGGAGATTGTGGAAAAGACATTGAAGGCGGTTCCCCGCTCATTTAAACTCTATGATGTTTCAGGCAATGAAACTCACGACTTTTCAGGTAACAATGTCTATTTCACGCCAGGGTCGGCTGCTTTACATATTCTGGACTATGATGGTGAAAAGATCCGCAAGCCGGAAACATCCGATTATATCAAATATGCAAAGGTGGTCAGTGGTCTGGATTACATCGCCTCCCAAAGCACAGCCATGATTCCCGCTGATGTGCACGAGAAGATTTCGGATAGCTACCGGCTTTACCTCAGCCTTCTTTATTGCCAGAAGCCGATTGTTACCGGAGCTTTCACTATTGAAGGGTTCGAAGTTTTAAAGGATCTGCAGCTGGCTGTTCGGGGAACGGAAAAAGAATTGGCTGAAAAGCCCCTGACCGTATTTTCCTGCTGTCCCACTTCGCCCATAAAATGGAGCGATGTGACATCTCAGAACGTGGTTGATTGTGCCCGTTATTCCATCCCCATTGAGTTCATAGCTATGCCCTTATCAGCATTTATGGCACCGGTAACACTGGTTGGAACATTGATCCAGCATACCGCTGAGACTTTGAGCGATATTGTGATAAGCCAGCTGGTCAATCCGGGTGCCCCGGTACTTTATGGTGGTTCCCCGGCCATATTTGACGTTCGATATGAAACCACACCCATGGGTGCAGTCGAAACCCAGATGTTAGACTGTGCCTATAACGAGATCGGAAAATTCCTGGGTATACCCACTCAGGCTTATATTTCGCTCAGCGATGCCAAGCAGCTTGACGCTCAAGCCGGGCTGGAGTCCTCAATGGGAGCCACCCTGGCTGCTCTGTCTGGAATCAATAACATATCGGGTCCGGGAATGCTCGACTTTGAAAGCTGCCAGAGTTTGGAAAAACTTGTTCTGGATAATGAGATCTGTGGAATGGTCCTTCGTATGACACAAGGTATCCAACCCAAAGAGGATTTTCCATCCCTTCCCAGATTCGAGGAGCTTCTAAGGGATAAACATCTGCTTATATCGGAACATACCCTTCGATACCTGAAGGAGGAATTCTATTTACCAGGCCCGGTGATTGATCGAGCTAACAGAACCAGATGGCAGGAGGAAGGTGGAATAACCCTTGTGGAAAGAGCACATCTGGAGGTGGAAAAGCTGATTAAAAACTATGTGCCAACAAACCTACCGGAAACCATAAAAAAGGAGTTGACAAAGCTAATGCAGAGGGAAGCTCGCCAGTACGGGATGGATAACCTGCCTGAAAGAGAATTATGAGAGAAATGATAAAAATTCCAGCAAGCGATGCACAGCCCGATATGGATTCGATTCTGGAAAACCTGGACATTCCTTCTGAAAATGCTGTACCTGAAAATGTGAAACAGCTTATGAAAAAAGCTATGGAGATCTTTATTGTACAATCCCAGCCGGTGTGTCTTTTCGCGGAGATATCCATACCTGAATTTGAGACCGTCTATTATGGAGAAGGGCAAAACGAAAAGATAACACCCCTGGACCAGATCTTCAGAAAAGCAGATAACCTGGCTCTCTTTGCCCTGACCATGAGCGAAAAGATTTCAGAGGAAATAAAAAATCTGTTTGTAACCAAGGAGTTTGTCCTGGGAATTGTGCTGGATGCTGTTGCCTCGGCCGGGACGGATAAGACCGCTGATTGTATGGAGAGTCATTACTTTAAACTTCTTAATAAAAAAGGAAAGGTTAAACCAGCAGCAGGAATAACCAGATACAGCCCGGGCTATTGCGGATGGCATATGAGTGGACAGAAAAAGCTTTTTGAATTTCTTCATCCGGAGGATATTGGGATTGAACTTTTGGATAGTTTTCTGATGAGACCTTTGAAGTCGATATCCGGCCTAATGGTGGTCGGGGATAAAAGGATTCATATTTTTAAAGACACATACCCATTTTGCAGTCAATGCAAAACCCGTTCCTGTAAGGATAGAATCAAGGTGCTTTTAGGAAAATCAAAAACTAATGAGAAAGGTTTGGTATAATGGATATCTTAAAAGAAATTTCAGAGGGCTTGCAACAAGGAGATGATAAAAAGGTATTCGCATCCACCAAACAGGCAGTGGAGGAGAAAATACCCCCAGAGGAGATACTGGATAAAGGTCTTATAGGAGGCATGAATGTGGTAGGCAAAAGGTACAAAGCTCATGAGATCTTTCTGCCACAAGTTCTTCTGGCAGCTAAAGCCATGCATGCGGGAATGGATGTGCTGGAGCCGCTTTTTATCAAAGAGGGGATACCCAGCAGGGGCAAGGTGGTGATCGGTTCGGTTCTGGGCGATCTGCATGATATAGGTAAAAACCTCGTGGGGATTATGCTCACCGGAGCAGGCTTTAAGGTGATCGACCTGGGGGTGAACGTCCCGCCCGAGAAATTCATAGAAATAGCAAGGCAGGAAAAGGCTTCAGTTATTGGTATGTCTGCTCTCCTTATAACAACTATGCCGGTTATGAGAAGGGTGGTTGAGCTTTTAAAACAGCAAGGACTCGATGGCAAGATAAAAACCGTAATAGGTGGAGCTCCGGTGTCAGAGGAGTTTGCTCAAGAGATTGGAGCAGATGCTTTCGGATATGACAGCATCAACGCAGTGGAAACAGTGAAAGAACTTATAACAGAGGCTTAAGATGAAAAACCTGCTTCAACGGTTGAAGAACAAAGAAATCCTGGTTTCAGATGGCAGCACCGGGACCATGCTGATGGAACTTGGTCTTGAACCAGGTGAGCCTCCGGAGTCCTTCAACCTTAAGCGTCGGGATCTGGTTGAAAAGATCGCAGATTTGTATCTTTCTGCTGGCACAGATATAATTCATACCAACACCTTCGGGGGTTCGCCCTTGAGACTCTCCTTTTATTCGCTTGAGCATAAAACTGAGGAAATAAATAGAAATGCTGTGCTTTCTGCAAAAAAGGTAGTGAAAGATCGGGCATACGTCTCAGGTTCCTGTGGCCCGAGCGGGAAATTCCTAAAGCCTCACGGGGATGTGGAGCCGGCAGAAATGTACTCCTCCTTTGAAAGACAGATAAATACTCTTGTCAATACAGGCGTGGACATACTTTGCGTAGAGACAATGACAGATTTAAGGGAGGCAGAACTGGCAATGAAAGCGGCAAAAACCATTTCTCCCTCGACTCCCCTAATGGCGACAATGACTTTTAATTCCACTCCCAGAGGATTTTACACAATGATGGGGGTAAGTATAGAGG
>JBARPA010000295.1:0-5839 GCA_049642665.1 Candidatus Zixiibacteriota bacterium | reverse complement strand
AATGCTTGGAAATACAGTCCAGATTAAATGCATTGTTCTGGCAGGTGGAGTTTAACATCACTCCGAAACGATGCTGATTGTTAAGATTATTCAGACTATCATTGTTAATGTTATCCCTGTTATTCCACAGGGTTATAAAATTACTCTCATGCTGTGACATACTATAATTTACTATCAGGCCAAAACCGGAATTCAGTGAATCTATTCCTTCATCAGAGGAGTATTCATCTAAATTAACCTGCGTAAACCAGTATGGTAGAAATGTAACCAGGGTATCACGAAGCGACTGAGCACTACGATCGCCATTTATCCAAGAAGTTAAGAACAATGCTTTAGTTTGGTAATCAAGATAGGGACTATTCTTCTCGTAGCTTAGTAGTTTATTGATAAAATAAGATACTGTATCGGGATTGCTGGTTGGAATTCGCCCCACATAAACCTGAGGATTCAAATCCACGCTATCCTCCAGCTCTCCCCATAGTGAATCCTCATCGTAGTTCCAGTCCCCTTCCAAACAGGAATAATAATAATCACTAATAGCGTTTAAATCTCCTGACCCTCCCAGCCACACACGTGCGTATCTGGTGGGCACCTCTGAAACATCTCCACCCAGGAGAACCCATCTGGTGTAGAAATTGTCGTGCATGTGCTTTATATAGTTCCTCACCTTCTCGGCATTATCATAACCGGGAAAGTAGTCTAATATATAAGACATTTCTATTACTCCGGTATGAGTTCCTTTCATCGTCTTCCAATCAGCTAATACCTGATAGGCGGACTTAGCCTGGTTTGTCGTTATGATTACATAAGGAACCGAATCGGAGGGGACATATGGAAGATTGGGCTTGGCAAAACTGAAGGATAAAGCAAGAAAGACTGTGGTAAGAAGAAATAAAATTATCTTTTTCATAGCCGACCTCACTTTTTTATTAATGGAAATTTACTTAAGTAATATCATTTTCTTTGTTTCTTTAAAATCATCGGCTTCCAGCTTATAGATATAAGTGCCACTTGCCACTTCCTTGCCTTTTTCATTCCTGCCATCCCATATTACATCATAATATCCGGCTGTTTTTGTCTCATCTACCAATGTCTTAATCCTTTGACCCATAACATTATAGATAGACAATCTGACTTTTGAATTCCTGGGAATGGAGAAGTCTATTTTGGTATCCGGATTAAATGGATTGGGATAATTCTGTGAGAGAGAAAATCTCTCCGGAACTACTGCTATATCTTCTGTCTCTTCAACTTCAGTAGTGTTGTCTACGATTACGGTCGTAGTATCTTCCACACAATTGTCACTCTGATCGCATACCTTTACATGGATGATATACTCTCCGTCCCAGGCTTTGTTGGTATTCCAAAAGTTATTAAGATCCATGTAATTTGTAACTTTATACTTGTAGATTGAAAGATCAGATCCTTCTGCATATACATAATCCATATCCCACTGATTGATGTCACTATCGAAAATTATATAAGTAATCGGGGTATATATTGCATTAGGTATCCAATAACTCACCTTATATATTCCATTATTGGGGTCGGGGCACCTAGTAGGATCTGAACAGGAAGTGCTATCACTAGCCCACACCAAGATATCAACACAGCCTCGAATCACATTCCCGGTAAATGTCTGGTTTGTCTCATCTTTCACTACACTAATCCAATTAAAATGAATCACTGGAGATGAGGTGTCACTGAAAGGTTGAAGAGCATACATCGAGCCAAGTGACTGAAGAAGTGGATTACATTCGGTTCCCCAATGAGGAGGTGTATCGTTCTCTGGGTCACATGTAAAATGGAGATGACACTTGGAATCGGTGTGACCTAGTAAAACATCGTATCCGGCATTATCCCCTTCCTCAATGTTCGCATCTGGGATTATATGAAAGTAATCGTGATACCAGGTTCTTACATGGTGCAGCACACTGTCGATATCCCATATTCTATCGATATAGGTTGACTCAGCCCCGAATACCGAGGTCCCTGTAAATCCAACTATATCAACACCGTCATGAAAATGTGTGGTGTCGTAAGGTGGATTATTTCCACTAGTATGTCTGAATTCTCCAAAAGTTGAACTAACCCGTTGTTGCACATTTCCTCCCTGACGAATAGGCCAATGTAGTCCGTACACGAGACTGGCTAAAAATAATGATATAAGAACTGTAAGCACTAAAGTCAAGCGAAAATTATTTATAGCCATTTTAGTACCTCCTGATCACATTTCATATCTTGTATGTAAATTCAATTACTCTTCAAGAATTGGACATTTTTAGTCTTTTTTTAAAATTTCATATCTGTCGGGAAAAGAGAGGACAAGGAATCTGCCCACCGAAAAAATTTTCCTGAAATCAGAGTAATCATTTTGCCAGATTTTATCTCCTTTGATAGTAAATATAGAAAAACGGTGGGTATAAACTCTGATATCTTGCTCAAAACCTCCTGTTGATTCCAATACCTTTTCTTTTCCACGAACTGCTTTGGCTCTAACTATTAAATGTTCTCCATCAGAACAAAACAGTAACTCTCTAATTGAAAAATCTTTTTGAAGCTCCTTTTCGAACATTATTGAACCATCTTTGGTACTCATCAACCTGATAATGTTGTCACCTGCCATAGCTAAATAATCTGCTTTGGGTGAAAAACGAAAATAGTTGAAAATGTAAAGAGAGGTGTCTTTTAGACTCAACTCCTTTCCTTCTTTGTCATAAATACTTAGAGTGACACTGGTTAAGAGACGTGAATCTCCTTTCCTTGGCAATATCTTTCCTATCTTTCCTGTGCTCTCCCTTTCTATTGTGTAAGCTTTAAACGCTAAATACTCCCCATGCTCAGAGATAGCGATTTTTTCAGGATGTTGTACATTGAGTTGATGTTCATCAACTTTTCTTCGCCATTGCACATTACCATTTATATCAAATAACATAATCCAAAGATCACCTTTAACAGGGTGAAGTTTACGTTTAGATTCAGGTATTTCTTCCATAAGGAGAGCAAGATACTCCCCGTCACCTGAGAAATTTACATAACCTTCTCTTAGCCCCCATCCAAGCTCACCAAAAAGTGGTACTGTTTTTACACTACCGTCAGGGTGGTAGAAATCAATAGCTCCGTATTGGATTCTGGTACCCACTGCTGATCCGTCTTTGTCTGAAATTACAAATTGATCTTCCATGCTTTTGCCCTCTTGTGGGATTTTGATCTTGTAGATTTCTTCTCCCTTGTCATTGCATATTGTGTACTCTTCATTAATTAGATAATCACTTGGATCTCCCACTTTACCTATGTAATCGTGTATTCCGACAAAGTTACCTTTTTTTGATAAGATAAAGCCTCTGCCACGAAACGTTTCAGATTCAATGTACTCACGATGCACTAAGGGCTTTCTCGTAAGAACTTCACCATTTTCGTCTAGAAATCGCACCTCTTTATCAGGAAGGAGAATTACTTTTGGGTAAATTTGTTCTCTGCCATTTGAAACTACACTACCAAATGCTACTGGAACTGTAGCATTATCGTATTTTTCCTCTTGTACTTTTTGAAATGTCACATCTTTTTTGAGCACTTTAGCAGGTGTGGTGCTGTGAGCATCTATAAAGAACAAACTCAGAAGGCAGAATACAACAAATACCCTTTTGACTAATGAAAGGTAAAACATCTTCGACCTCCTATAATTGAATTAATTTCAAATCCTTATCACCCCTGATGAAATCCTCACCCACAATACTTTTTTATTTGTATCAATAATAATAGTTTTTTCCTTTTTTGTCAAGTATTTTTTACATTTTCTTATTAATTCACAATTTTCGATGGAGTTTACAACCCATCTCGTTCGTAATTGGGAATAACAATTTGGATTTAGAGAGTTAGGTTGGGTAGTGACTCTGTATGTATTGTCTTTAATTGCAACTACATAAAGATTGAGAGAAAAGAAGCATCAATCGTGAATCAACTCTTTATTCTTCCTTTCAAAGTTCCAGGATCATCCACGAATCCACACTTAACTTTAAGCATTTCTTCTTTTAATCTAATCCCATATACATTTAACATGCAAAAAATAAGACACGAATCCGTTCCTAAAAAAACAATTAAAGATGCAATCTGTTATTACGTTTTTTCCTTTTCCTTTATGAGCAGAACAAACCTCTTATTCTTCCCCCTTACAACAGTAAACATCAGATGTTTCTCACTTTTAAATTCCTTTAAAGCCTTCTTGATATTTTCAAGATCTTTTATGGGGACATCCTCGATCTTTTTTATTATATCTCCCTCTTTGAGCTCAGCTTCACCTGCTGGTCCACCCACTTCCACAAAAGAGACCAAAACTCCCTCCCTGTCTTCCAATCTTCTGCTACGATACATGGCGTCCGTAATCTCCTCCACCGTGAATCCTAAATCCGTCTCATATTCATCTGCCTTTGCTTTGGGTTTGGTGCCCACCTCAATTACCAAATCCAGAGTTTTTCCTTCCCTTTTTATCTTAAGTTTGGCCGGTTGTTCAGGCTGGGTTTGCGAAACGGAGGTGGTGAATTTATTTAAATCCTCTTCTTTTTCTGCCTCTACTTTTTCTCCTTGAAATTCTAATATTACATCTCCGGGTAAAAGACCTGCCTTTTGGGCCGGGGAGCCGGTTTCCACATCGGATATAATTACCCCCTCCATATCAGGATCGCCGAAGTACCGAGCGTAATCCCGACTCAGAGGTTGAACTGCAATTCCTATCCATCCCCTTTTGATATCTCCTGATTCTAAAAGTTTATTCTTCACATCAATGGCAGTATTTATAGGAATGGTAAATCCCTGACCCCGTCCCACCCAGATGGAGTTTATTCCGATTACCTCCCCGTTGAGATTTACCAGAGGACCCCCCGAGGAGCCCGGGTCTATAGCTGCATCTGTCTGGATAAAATCATTGATCAACTGGATTTCCACAGGGAGATTGGGCAAAACCCTGCCCTTCCCGCTTATGATTCCAAAGGATACCGTCCGGTCAAAGCCGTAGGGATTCCCCACGGCTATTACCCATTCCCCCACCTGAACGCTATCCGAGTCACCTAATTTGGCTATTGTCAAATCCTCCGGGGTCTGGATTTTGATCAATGCCACATCGGTCAATTTATCTGTTCCGATTATCTCCGCTGGATATTCCAGCTTGCTGGGAAGGGTTACTGTAACCGATTGGGCTCTATCCACCACGTGATCGTTGGTTAAAATATACCCCTTTTTGTCTATTATCAAACCAGAAGCCTGGGATTGATACTTGATATCCCCCATTTTCTTCACCACCTCAATATGGACCACCGCAGGTTTTATAGTGTTGGATACGGATATTATCACCTGCTCCAGCTGTTTGAAAAGGTCCAGAACCTCCTCTTTTTCCCGGGCTTGAAGCGGACTCATCTGCAACAAAACCAGAAAAATTAGAACAAAAAAAACGATATTTTTCATCATCTTTCCTCCCTACGTTTCTGTTAATAAATTCAGAAAATAATCCAGGGTCAAGAAAAAAGGGAAAGAATTTGATAAAAATAGGCAAAAAAACTAAAATAGGCTTGCAACAGAAAGTGAATGAATACGTATTACTTATTGAATTTTTTGAAGGAGACTGCGAAATCCTCTATTTGATGCTATTTGAAGGTATGCTGATACCAAACAGCAAGACCACCCTTAAGATTAACAGAAATCCAAAAAACATAGGTCTTTTGTTTAACTGAATGTTGGGGATATTCTGATCCAATGCAGGAGGTAAAGATGAAGTCAGCAAAAAGTCCATTTATCTGGGGTGTTTTTGCAATTATTTTCGTGGTTGTAGGAATAATCATTGGCTCCG
>JBARPA010000294.1:0-4918 GCA_049642665.1 Candidatus Zixiibacteriota bacterium | reverse complement strand
GGAGATCGTTGCCCGAGCAATTTATGAATCAAAGATTCCCATTATCTCTGCTGTGGGGCATGAGATCGATTTCACTATTGCTGATTTTGTTGCTGATTTGCGTGCTCCCACTCCATCCGCTGCAGCTGAGCTGGCGGTGAAAGATCGAATGGAATTGCTTAAGGAGATAAACTCATACTCCAGAAAACTATTAACCATTCAATCAAACTTAATACAGTACTCCAAACAGAGAGTAAAAGCATTAGTGGAATCTTATGGTTTAAGACGACCTATGGATTTTGTTATCCAGAGATTGCAGAGGACAGATGAGCTTTTAAAGACTCTGATAAAATCCACAAAAAACTCCTTTGAATTCAAGAAAAAATCTTTATCTTTAGTTTTAGGCAAGTTGAATGCACTGTCACCTCTTTCTGTTTTCGAGCGAGGATTCAGCTTGACCAGAAAGCTGCCCGAGCTTACGGTGATAAAAGACGCCAGCTTGCTCAAAGTCGATGACCATATCGAAGTGAAATTCCTAAAAGGAAAGATAAAATCAAAGGTAGAGAAAATAGAGGAAGATTAAGGAAAAACAATTATGCCTAAATCTAAATCGTCCACTTCCGGTGGAAAGGTTAACTTTGAGGATTCATTGAAAAGGCTGGAGGAGATAGTACAAAAACTTGAGGAAGGCGAGCTTTCTCTGGATGAATCTTTGAAGCTTTTTGAGGAGGGAATAGAGATCTCCCGCGCCTGCACCAGAAAGCTATCCGAGGCTGAGAAGAAAGTAGAGAGATTGATAAAGATGGGACAAAACTTCAAAACCGAAAAATTGGAAACCGAAGAGGAAGAATAAATTGGATCTAAAACACTATTTGGATGTAAAAAGAAAGATAGTGGAAAATGCAATGAACAAGTATCTTCCCTCTGAGAAAACCGAGCCCAGGACCATTCATAAGGCCATGAGATACAGCGTTTTTGCAGGGGGCAAAAGGCTTCGTCCCATTCTGGCCATGGCCTCATTTGAACTGGTCAATGGCAAAGGCAAATCCATTTTACCAGCAGCCTGTGCCCTGGAGTTTCTTCATACCTATTCTCTGATTCACGATGATCTTCCCTGTATGGATGACGATGATCTCCGCCGGGGCAAACCCACCCTGCACAAGGTCTTTGGTGAGGGAATGGCGGTTCTGGCAGGTGATGCTTTGCACGCCCTGGCTTTTGAGATACTTATGAAAGCAAAATGTCCTGAGGTAGTTGAGGAAGTGGTTAAATCCATCGGAACCAAAGGAATGATCGGAGGGCAGGTGGCTGATTTAGAGGCTGAAGGGAAAAAGATTACACCCTCGCAGGTAGAATATATCCATTCACATAAAACGGGAGCTTTGATAAAAGCGTCTATATTAGTAGGAACCATATTGGGTGATGCCGATGGGAAAAAACTTAATGCATTGTCCCGATACGGCGAGAAGATTGGTCTGGCATTTCAGATAACGGATGATATACTGGATCTGGAAGGTGAGGAAAAAGTAATAGGAAAAAAAACTCACGCTGATGAGAGAAAAGCCACATATCCTAAAACTCTGGGTCTGGAAAAATCAAAAAGGATAGCAGAGGAACTAATTAAATCAGCAAAAAAGGAATTAAGAACCTTTGGCAAAAAAGCATTCATCTTTGAGGAATTAGCAGATTTTGTAGTTTCAAGGGTTAATTAAATGAGTCTATTGGATCAAATAAATTCCCCTCAGGATCTCAAAAATCTTCCTGTGGACAAGCTCCCTAAATTATCCCAGGAGATAAGAGAGAGAATAATCGCTGTGGTATCAAAAGTTGGGGGTCACTTAGCCTCCAATTTGGGAGCTGTGGAACTGACTTTGGCTTTACACTATGTTTTCGATTCACCTGAGGATAAGATCGTCTGGGACGTGGGACATCAATCCTATACCCACAAGCTTATGACCGGCAGAAAAGAGGGATTCAAAACCTTGCGCCAGCATCATGGTATCTCAGGTTTTCCCAGAAAAGATGAGTCTGAACACGATCACTTCATGGTGGGACATGCTTCCACTGCCATTTCCTCAGCTTTAGGATTAGCCTGTGCCCGGGATCAGAAAGGGGAGGATTTCAACGTGATAGCAGTGGTGGGGGATGGAGCTTTGACCGGAGGATTGTCTTTTGAAGGTTTAAACAATGCCGGAGCCCAGAAGCGAAAACTGCTGGTGATTCTAAATGACAACAGTATGTCCATCTCAAAAAACGTGGGTGCCATTTCCAAATACTTAACTGGCCTTTTGACAGATGAGAAGTATAACAAACTTAAAGCGGAGGTCTGGGAGCTGGTGGGAAAATTTAAACGCCGGGATAAAATAAGATCAATGGTAGCTCAGGTGGAGGAGAGCATCAAGGGATTTTTGGTTCCGGGAATAATATTTGAGAAGCTGGGCTTCAGGTATTTCGGTCCTCTGGACGGGCACGATCTATCCCAGCTGATAAAAACCCTGAATCATCTCAGGACCTTAAATGGTCCCGTCTTTCTGCACATACTAACCAAGAAGGGCAAAGGTTACAAATATGCAGAGGAGGACGCCCCCCGTTTTCACGGGATAGGGACTTTTGATAAAGTTACCGGTAACTCCAACTCGGATAAGGGCAAAAAGAAATATACCGATGTCTTCGGTGAAACCATGGTGAAGCTGGCTGAAATGGATGAAAGGATAATTGCCATAACTGCTGCCATGTCTTTGGGTACCGGTCTGGTTGAATTCGCCAGAAGATACCCCAAAAGGTTCTTTGACGTGGGTATAGCCGAGCAGCACGGCACCACCTTTTCAGCTGGATTGGCAGCTCTGGGCTTAAAGCCAGTGTTTGCGGTATACTCCACCTTCCTGCAGAGGGCTTTCGATCAGGTGATCCACGATATCGCCCTGCAGAATCTGCCGGTTATCCTGTCTATTGACCGGGCAGGTTTGGTGGGGGAGGATGGACCCACACATCACGGCTGTTTTGATTTATCCTATCTGCGTCAGATTCCTAACCTGGTGATAATGGTTCCCAGGGACGGAAACGAATTAAAGGATATGCTTTTCACCGCAGTTGAGTGGAACAAATCGCCTGTAGCCATTCGCTACCCCAGAGGATCCATACCTGATAAGGTCAAAAAGGGATTCAACCTTTTAAAGATCGGGACGTGGGAGGTACTCAAGGAAGGTAACGACCTTTTGATCTTGGCCTGTGGCTCCATGGTTTATACAGCTCTGGAGGTTGCCACTGAATTGCAAAGAGAAGGAATAAACCTGCAAGTTGTCAACTGCAGGTTCATCAAGCCATTGGACAGTAAGATGCTCACTTCCCTTCTTGAAAAATTTGGTAAAATCATCACCCTCGAGGAGAACTCGCTTCAGGGCGGGTTTGGCTCGGCTGTTCTGGAATTCGCCCAGGAGAATAACTTCAATAATATCTCCATAAAAAGAATGGGCATTCCCGATCGCTTTATCGAACACGGGGCAAGAACAACTTTGCTTTCTGAGCTGAGATTGGATAAAAAAGGCATTTCTGAAACGGTCAAGCATATGCTGGGTATTAAAAAAATATCTTTACATACAGATCTTTTTGAAACCAAAAGCAAAAAATAAGATGAAAAGTATTGGAATAATTGCTAATCCCAAAAAGCCTGATGTCAAAGAAACTGTTCAGGGGATAATCAACTGGGCTGAGAAAAATGATGTGGAATTCTATCTGGGTCAGGAAATGGTCTCACTTGTTGAAAATAAGGAGAAGGCTTTTCCCAGAGATGAACTCCCCCGGAAAGCTGAGGTTATTATATCCCTGGGTGGGGATGGCACCATGCTGGCCTCTGCCCGAGCTGTGGGTAAAAGAGGTAATCCTATCCTGGGGATTAATTTAAAAAGCTTTGGATTCATAACAGAAATCAAAGCTAATCACCTGGATAAAACTCTCACCAGGTTATTGAAAAAGGACTTCCGTATCGAACAAAGGATGGTGCTTAAAGCTCAGATTATGGATGATGATGAGCCTAATCTTTATGCCTTAAATGACGTGGTTATTGACAAGGGAGGAGTGGCCCGGCTGATACAAATGCATCTCTATGACAACGAGGAGTTCATCTGTTCCTACTCTGCCGACGGTTTGATAGTCTCCACTCCCACAGGATCCACTGCCTATTCCTTGGCCTCAGGAGGGCCGATAATCAATCCCAGGTTAAACGCCATTATCGTTTCACCCATCTGCCCTCATACGTTGGCTTCCCGTCCCATAATCTTTCTGGAAAACGACAGGTTGAAGGTGAAGGTGGAATCAACCGGGGAAAGGGATGCTGTTTTAACTGCGGATGGGCAGGTGGCTCGTCCGGTGAAATCCGGGAAATCGGTAGTGGTGGAAAAAGCGGAATACTCGATCAATTTAATAAAATTCTCGGAGAGTTCTTTCTATGATATTCTCCGCCAAAAACTACACTGGGGCGCTAGACCCAAAGGGGAATAAACCTCATACTTTGAGATTAGAAAGTGAACGGCGGGTTCAGCTGGTCAAAAATAAAAACTGGTGATCTGCTCCTTTTACCCAATCTCATAACCCTTCTCCGCCTTTTAAGTTTGCCCTTTATATTTTACTTTCTTCTGAAAAATACCACCTCCGATTTTATCATAGCTTTGATATTAATAGGGATAGCATACTTCTCGGATATGGTCGATGGCTGGGTTGCCCGAAAATTCAATCAGGAATCTGATCTGGGCAAGATCTTAGATCCCCTGGTGGATAAGTTGGCAATAGGTTCAGTGGCTATATATGCTGTGATCTATAAAAATTTTCCTTTGTGGGTATTGGTTTTGATCTTGATCAAAGATATTCTTATTATCTCAGGTGGATGGTATCTTTTGAGAAAAAGGAAAATTGTGCCCCAGCCCAATAAATGGGGAAAATATAC
>JBARPA010000293.1:0-2388 GCA_049642665.1 Candidatus Zixiibacteriota bacterium | reverse complement strand
GGATTAATGTGTTATCCACGTCTTCAGTAGAAAAAACTAAATATATACAGAAAGGTATCAGAGAGAAGCTACTCTGCAATCATTGTGAGCAATACTTCAGTGTAATCGAGAAGTATGCAAGAGGAATTTTGTATGGCGGTGTTGAAATTCAGATCGCAGAGGAAAAAAGCAGAATTCTTTTAAAGGATATTGATTACAAGAAACTCAAATTGTTTCAACTTTCCCTTTTGTGGCGTGCAAGTGTTGCCGAAAACGATTTTTTTTCAGAGTTAAACACAGGACCTCATGAAGATATCTTAAGACAAATGCTATGTGCAAGAAACCCTGGTGATTCATATGAATACGGTTGCACTATGATTTTCTATGCCCTTGGTGAAGACAAACTTATGGGTGAATTGATAAGGCAACCCAGTTTAAAGTGGATAGATAATCATAGATGCTACAAGTTCGTGTTAGGAGGGTGCTTGTGGATTTTTGTTGTCTCTAAGCACTCAAGAAATTTTATATGGCGGGAATTATTCTTAACTAAAGACGGAAATCTTACAATACTCAAGAAAAAAGCAAAAAACGACCAAGAATTGCGAAAGCTGATTGGAATCTAAGTTCAGATGCTTCGAGAATAGGAATTCCCGAAGCGAAATAGTATCGGCATTTCCCAATGCCGATGCATCAAAGTCACAAGCGTTCGATGTGGTAGGAGCAGGATTCGCCGCCGCCTTAAGCTTTGGTATTTCTTATCAGTATTTAATAATAAGAGAGAAAAGGGATTTGGCAGGTTTAATCGGGAGAACTGCCTGTTCCCTGGGCTTCTGAGATTGCTGTGGCTAAAGCAGCTTACCAGTTGCCACTATTATTAGGATTCGACAGTGAGATAAAGATGGTCTAACACTACAGTATGGGCAGGGAATGTTTTGGTCTTGAGACTGACCATTGCTTTAACACTGCCCTGCCCGTACTCTTCAGCCCAAAAACGACCCTGCAGCCGCCTGATGCTATTTGGTTACTGTGACCGTCCGTGAATATACTGTGACTAGACTCGTTGGTATATTGATAAGGAAATCGAGAGGCGAAATCTCGGTTTTGATCTCGTAATCGGTTGCGCCGGCGGCCATAGCTTTTGTATCCACCTGGTTAATCTGGACCAACCCCCAGAGAACATACCACTGCCGGGCTTGTACTCTATCGCCGGTTTGAGATCCGCTACCAATGGTATGCATGTGCACGGCACAGCTGAGAGCAAACACGGCTATTAGCAGTATGATCAGGGACACTGCTACTTTCTTCGACATCTAACCTCCTTTGCTTTCTTTTGCACTTCCCTTCCTTTCCTGAATGTCTTCTTCTTTTTCCATCATCTCCTTTCTCTCTTTTTCTGAAGCTAAGCTGCCAATGGATGATTCAACCTTGCGAATCTCTGCATAATAAAGGCTGGCGGGAATGAAATAATCAATCTGGTAGAAGTTGCCTTCGATTTGAAAGAATAGTTTAAATGCTATGATAGGTTTGGCTATAATCCGATATTGGATGACATTGTTTCCTTTTACCCTGAACGTGCCCTTAACCACATCTTCGGTTTGAAAACTTGACTTCAGAATATCTTCGAACTCCTTATTCAATAAATCAAAAGTGGGAGTCTGGTCAACCACCTTGGAGATGACACAGGAAGCACCTTTTTCAGATTTGAACGCTCTCAGAAGTTTTAATCTAAAAAAAGATAAAGTATCATTATCTATGGCTCGTTTTGCGGTATCGAAAGTTTCAGAGTCCACCTCTGGCCAGTCAGAAGGCATTTGTATCCAGAAGGAAGTATCGATTAATAAGGGTGAGGAAAGCAAATCCAGATTCACATTGAACTCCACAGGTGGAAACTCACTGTTTTCATTAGATGCGCTGCCACAGGAGATCATAGATAACAATAGTATCTGGATGCCGATGTATTTCAGGATGTTATGGCTGACTGCATTCTTCAACATTTCGACTTTTTTCCACATATCAGCATGCATCATGGAACTCTTCCCTACTGTGAGATTCAGGAAAATTTCCAATATCCCTTCTGCCCGCTGTCGTACATGCTGTATTTCTTCCTTTTTCTAATTAATGGCAAAAGGATTTAGCTGTCAACAAAAAAGTTAAGGTTAGCTAAAACTTTTCTCCTGGTGCATCTGCATTGGTGCGTGTGTATACCCTAATCTTCGATAATTCCTATTAGAAAACTGTTGCAAAAGGGGGAGAAAATATCAGAATAGTTCCATGAGAGAAGATTAACCTTCACCTCCTCCTGCTAAATGGACTTGCATCTTCCAGAAAATATGGTTATTATTGTTGACAACTTGAACCAATGGGTGGGATTAAACAATCATACAAAGGAGAATTTATATGAAATATCAA